>JAFAYN010000522.1 GCA_019240375.1 Gemmatimonadota bacterium | reverse complement strand
AGAATCGCCCGCGGAGGGAAACCAGAGACGGGTCCTGCGCCTCCACCGCTGCCCCGGCACGCGCGCCGGTCCGGTCGTCCGCTTCGCCCCTCTGCAGGGTATCAGCGCCCTGAATCATGTTGTACCCTCCACCTGCGACGTGCCGTTGTGAGCCCGGATTATGGGGACGCCAGAAAGTGCATGGAGTGTGCCGCGGCTCCCGCCGGAGAGGGGAGGAACAGCTGGCGCGGCTGTTCCGCCCTTGAGGCAAATCCGCTTCGGGCGTAGATTTGCCCGCGCTCGCTCCCGTCATCCCCCAGTGGAACCTATGAGTCAGACCTGTCCTTCGTGCCAGCTCCCGGCCAGCGGCCGTTTCTGCTCCGGCTGCGGCGTCGCCATCGACGCCGACTGCCGCGATTGCGGCAACCACCTCCCGCAGGGGGCCCGCTTCTGCAACCAGTGCGGGGCTCCCGCGGTCGCGTCGGCGGCGGCTCCCGTGGAAGCGGTGGCCGCGCCGCGCGCGTCCAACCTCCCCTGGGTCATCACCGGGCTTTCGCTGGCGGCGCTGATCGGGGTGGTGGTCGTTCCCCGGCTGCGCGAGCCGGAGGTGGCGCCGGCGGCCGCGGCGGCGCCCTTCGCCGGGGAGGCGTCGGGGAGCGCGCTGACGGGTCCGTCCTCGGGTCCGGCAGGTCCGGTGGCGGGTCCGGCGGGGAACCCGGGCGCGATCGACCTGAACAAGATGACCCCGCGCGAGGCCGCGGACCGGCTCTTCAACCGGGTGATGCAGGGCGTATCCTCGGGCGACACGGCGCAGGCCAAGATGTTCCTCCCCATGGCGATCTCGGCCTACGGGCGGGTGGAGGCGCTGGACACCGACGGACGGTACCACCTGGCCGTCCTGCAGCTGGTGGGCGGGAACCCGCAGGAGGCGCTGAAGGAGTCCGACCAGGTCCTGGCGAAGGAGCCGAAGCACCTGTTCGCGCTGTTCACCGCGGCGCAGGCGGAGCAGGCTTTGGGCGAGTCCGCGAAGGCGAAGGAGCTGTTCGGGCGGTTCCTGGGCGCGTACGACTCGGAGAGCAAGCGGGATCTTCCCGAGTACAAGGACCACCAGCAAGCGCTGGCGCCAATGCGTGACGAGGCGCAACGGGTGGTGAGTGGTAAGTGATACGTAGTTGAAGGTTTGGGGCCGCTCCAGAGCCGGACGAAACAGCCGTCCGTCTCTTCCGCGGGGCCGGTGAGCCTGCCAAACCACCGGCAGTCTCCCCGTCCCGGAGGGAGCCCGCAAAAAGCCGCGGTCTCCCTCCGTCAAAGATCATGTGGGTACTGCGGGAACAGCGAACGACGAAGGGCGAGCATCCGCGCAGGTGCTCGCCCTTCTCATTTACTTGCAGTTGAGCCGTTGTCGTTGCCGGGCCTTCCCCCAGAATTGGGGGAAGGTGGCGCGCAGCGCCGGATGGGGGTGTGCGATGGCAGCCCCCTCCCCCGGCCCCTTCCCCACGGGTGGGGAGGGGAGCACTGCAACTACAGCATTGTCTTGCAGTTCTCCCCCTTTCTCCTGCCTGCGGGGGATCAAGGGGGCTGCTGTGGGCCGGGGGGATAGGGGGCCTTCCCGCTGTCCCCTATAACCTGCCGTTACCCCAGCACCCCCCGGAACCGCGCCCGGTCCACCGCGTACCCGGGAAAGACCCGGTCCAGCGCCTTCGCTTCCAGGTGGCGCGCGGCCACCTCGGCGAACACGTCGCGGAAGTCGGTGGTCACCTTCAGGTCTCTCCCCTCGTTGAGCTGCTCCCTTTCCAGCCCCGGCCAGTCGCCGTACACCTTTCCGCCGCGCACGTCCCCGCCCAGCAGCATCATGCAGTTGGCGTGGCCGTGGTCGGTGCCTCCGCTCCCGTTCTCGGCCACGGTGCGCCCGAACTCCGACATGGTCAGGATCACCACGTCCTCCATCCTCGCCCCCAGGTCGTCGTGCAGGGCTCGGATCCCCTGCCCCAGCTCCCGCAGCCGCCTCGCAAGCTGCCCGTCCGCACCGCCCTGCGCCACGTGCGTGTCCCACCCACCCAGCTCCGCGAAGGCGATCTCCACCCCCACGTCGGCCTTCACCAGCTGCGCCACCTGGCGCAGCGAGCGGCCGAAGTCGCCTGCGGGGTACTGCACCCCGTCGCGCGGGCGGTAGCGCGCGGGGTCGATCCGCTTCAGGATCGCGGCGGCCTCCAGCCCGCCGTCCGCCGCTCCGGACACGGCGTCGCCCCCTTCGGTGCGGTACAGCTTCGCGAAGGCGTCGGAGAGCGAGGGGTCGTTCCCCCCGGCCACCCCGAAGCGCTCCAGGTCGGCCACGGCAAGCGCGGGGTGCCCGCCTCGCAGCGAGAGCGGCAGCTCGGTGCCCATCGCCACCCCCCGCAGCGAGGCGAGCCCGGCCTGCCCCACCGCGTGGTCCGCGGCGTGGGCGGCGGGGTCGGCCAGCGTCCGCCCGTGGCCGTGGCACTCCGCGCACTCCGTGGCCGTCAGCACCCGGTTCAGCCACCCGTCGCGCGCGCGGCCGTCGGGCGAGGCGGTTTCCATGATGTCCTGCGCCTCGAAGTGCGAGCGCGTGGGGTTCGGCGAGCCGGTGGCGTGCACGATCGCCAGCTCCTTGCGGCCGTACAGCTCGTGCAGCGGCCTCAGCTCCGGGTGCATCCCGAAGAAGCCGTCCAGGTCCAGCGCGCCGCGCTCCCGGTCGCGCGTGGGGTCGGCGATGGCGATGGAGCGCCGCCCCGCGTAGTAGGCCCGCTCGCCGAAGGGGACCACCATGCTGAGCCCGTCCACCGCGCCGCGCTGGAAGATGCAGATCAGCGTCTTCTTGCGGGCGGCGCCGCGCGTCTCGGCCAGGAGCGAGCGGGTGACGAATTCGGGCGGGAGCCCCAGGGCCAGCAGCGCCATCGCCCCGCCCTTCAGGAACACGCGTCGGTTGATCGGTTGCATGGTGCTCTTCTCGCGTGAAGGATGGCGGGGTCAGCGGCGCTGGAAGACTGGCGAGCCCACGAGCAGGCCCAGCGCGCGCTGCGCTTTCCGGCGCTCGTCCAGCGTGTCCTGCGCGGCCACGTCGGCGCGGATGGTCGCCACCAGCTGCGGGTCGTGGCGGCCGGGGAAGACCGCAGCGGCGAGGGCACCCACGTCCCCGGTGGACGCCAGCGCGGGGTCCACCCGCACCCCGTCGATCCGCCCCGCGGCGAGCGCCAGCGCGAAGTTCATCCGGTTCAGCATCGCCCCGCCGTTGGTCCACTCGGCGGAGGTGAGCGGGTAGCCGGTGGGCGGCGACGACAGGTACGGCACCTGGCCGAAACCGCGCAGCGCCTGTAGCACTCCGCGCGAGGGGCCGACCTCCGCCCCCGTGGCGCGCAGCGCGCTCGCCACGAACTC
>JAFAYN010000452.1 GCA_019240375.1 Gemmatimonadota bacterium | reverse complement strand
CGGGCGGGCAGGAGAACGTCAACTTCGCCTCCGACGACAAGGTGACCAAGCGGCAAGCCCGCGTCATGATGCAGATGGCGCGCGACATCAACACCAAGTACCTGGTCGACCTCCCGGACCGCAACGACCCGCCGGTGCGGGTCGCCTGCGTCACCTGCCACCGCGGCGCGCCGGTCCCCAGGACCATCGACGCGGTGCTCGCCCGGGCCATCGACAGCGCCGGGGTGCAGACCGCCGTCGCCCGCTACCGCCAGCTCCGCCAGGAGACCATGGAGCGGGGGAGCTACGACTTCAGCGAGGGGCCGGTCAGCGACCTCGCCCGCAGGCTGGCCGCGCAGGGGAAGACCGCCGAAGCGGCGACGCTGCTGGAGATGAACTCCGAGTTCCACCCCGCCTCCGCCGCGGTCGACGTGCAGCTCGGCGACGTGTACCGGACGCTGGGCCAGCGGGACAAGGCGCTGGTCCGCTACCGCATGGCGCTGGAAAAGCAGCCCAACAACGCCATGGCCCGCCGCCGCCTCGACGAGCTGACGGGAGGACAGTCCACCGCCCCCGCCCCACCCACGCGCCCGTAAACGAGAGGAGGGCCGCCCCGATGGGACGGCCCTCCCACAGCAAAAGCCCCGCAATAGAAGGTCGCAGGGAGGTGGGTGTTCCTCCGCAGGGGGAGCGTATGTCTGAGGGAGCGTAGCGACCGAGTTACGCACCCCCCGGAGGAGGAGCACCCGCCGACCGATGACGCAGAAGCCCCCGGAGCCCGTCACTCCACGGCCAGCTCCAGGGAATGCTCCGGGCAGCGGAGAAGCCGGAGCGTGAAGGTGCTCCCGGGGCCGGGAGTGCTCTCGGTGCCGGGGTGGCCGCCCATGGCTCGGGCCAGTTCGCGGGAGATCGCCAGCCCCAGCCCCACCCCCTGTCCGCGACCCGCACCGCCACCCCGGAGTCCTCCGCCCCGCCGAGAGCCGGATCTCTCCTCCCAGCGGAGTGAACTCGACCGCGTTGGAGAGCAGGTTGAGCAGGATCTGCCGGATCCGCTCCGGGTGAAGGCCCGGTTCCGGGGGATGGAGGAAGTGAGCGCAGAGGGTTTGTTCGTGCAAGCCCCCTGGCCGTCCGCCGGTCCCCACGCGAAACGTCCTCCGGGGAGGACAGAACGGGAAGGGGGCGGGCACGGCCCGATCCGCCTAATCGCCTGGGCCGGAAGCCGTTGTCCCCCGCGTGCCCCGCCGGGCCCCTTTTTGCCCCCGTGGCGTGCCGGAAGAGGGGCGCACTTTCACACGCGAGGTCGCGACACGGGTCGCGAGGAGATCGTCATGACGGGTCCGGAAGGGAAGCGCGGCGGGCAGGGGCTGGCGAGGACGCTGGCCCGCGGGATGGGAGCAGGGGCGGCGGCGCTGCTGCTGGGCGCGTGCGCCATGACAGGGTCCACCGTCGGCAGCGGCGTCGGCGACCGGCTGCTCAGGTATCCACCCTACGTGGCGGGAGAGCCGAGCGGCGTGGACCGGATTGCCCACCTCCCCATCGCCTACCAGCGCGGCGGAGCGCAGGAGCCGATGTTCGATCCGTCCGGCGAAGCCGGCACCCCGGTCGCCGCCCTGCTGGAAGAGATGAACGCCTACCTGGACTCGCTCCACGCCTCGACCCGCCTGGAGGTCCGGTCCCCGGAGCGGGGGACGCCCCCCGACGTCCAGTTCGGCTGCGAGAAGCCCCCCTTCGGCGGGTGCGGGAGCGAGAGCCGCGAGGTGGCGGTCCGGCGGCAGCCGCGGATGCGCCTGGCCGTCGCCCGCCCCTCCGCCAGCTGGGTGGCGCCCGTGCAGAGCGCCCTGGCCGATGCCGGCGCGGACGGAGTGCTGGTCATCACCCTGGAGGTGGGGGAGTACTGGGTACGCCAGAAGAACCTCCGCGGCGACAAGGAGGTGAGGCTCGGCGACGGATACGCCCAGGGCCTCCCCTGGCTCACCTCGCTCGACCAGCCCGTCCAGGTCCTGCAGCTCACCGGCGCCCTGGTGGACCCCGACGGACGCGCCCGGCGCATCGGCGCCGAAGGGCTCCTGGCGCGGCGCACCCCCCTGCTGGCGAGCGCGCTGGGTGCGCAGGGGCTGGTCCGCGACGAGGAGGTGCAGGCCCTGAGAACGCGCCGCCGGGACGACCTCTCCGGGAGCCCGCTGGTCTGGCAGGTCGCGCTCCGCGAGCTGGTCGCGGAGCTCACCGGCCGGGGCGACCTGGCCGCGCGCTGAGCGCCGGTCAGCGTTCCGCCGCCAGGATCCCGTCCACCGTGTCCAGGAACTCCGCCACGTTCAGCGGCTTGGTCAGGTAGGCCCGGGCGCCGGCCTCCAGCAGCCGGCGCACCGCCCCGGGGGTGGCGTCGGCGCTGATGATCACCACCGGCGTGGCCCGGGTGCGCGGCTCGCTCCGCAGACGGCGCAGCACCTCCTCGCCCGGGATGTCCGGGAGGTGCAGGTCCAGGAGGATCAGGTCGGGGTGGTGCTCCACCGCCAGCTCCAGCCCCAGCCGCCCCTGCAGCGCCGGGACCAGGGTGATCTCCGGGCGCTCGGCGAAGATCGTCTCGATCAGGCTGAGGTTGGCGACGTTGTCCTCCACGTACAGCAGCGTCGCCCGCCTCGCCGCGGCCGCCTCCGCGCCGGCCGGGACGAGTCCCGGGTCCCACCCCTCCAGCGGGCTCGCCGCCCCGGTCAGCTCCACGGTGAAGGTCGAGCCCGTCCCCGGCGTGCTCGCCGCGTGCAGCTCGCCCCCCATCGCCTCCACCAGCCGCCGCGACAGGGCGAGCCCCAGCCCGGTCCCCTCCACTCCCGACTCCTCCGCGCCCAGGCGGGAAAAGGGGACGAAGAGCTGGCCCATCTTCTCCTGCGGGATCCCCGGCCCGGTGTCGTGCACCGCGATCCGGGCGCGGCCGGCGCCGGCGCCCTCCTCGGCGGCGCCGCACGTCACCCACACCTTCCCTCCCGGCCGGTTGTACTTGAGGGCGTTGGACAGGAGGTTGAGGAGCACCTGCGTGAGCCGCTGCCGGTCCGCGACCACGTAGGCACCCGGGTCGCCCTCCGCCGCGGCGGCCAGCGTGCACCCGTGCTGCGCCGCCAGCGGGCGGACCAGCGTGAGCGCCTCCTGCACCACCTCGCCCACCTGCACCGGCTCCAGCGAGAGCTGCTGCCGGTCGGCCTCGATCCGGGCCAGGTCCAGCACCTCGTTGATCAGGTTGAGCAGGTGGTGCCCGGCCCGGAGGATGTGGTCCACCCCCTTCCTCTCGGTGGGGGGCAACTCGCGCCGGGCGAGGATCTGCGCGAAGCCCAGGATGCTGTTCATGGGGGTGCGCAGCTCG
>JAFAYN010000443.1 GCA_019240375.1 Gemmatimonadota bacterium | reverse complement strand
GGATTCGTAGCTCATCCCGAAAATTTACCGCAGGGGTGCACCAGTTTCAACTGCCGGGACGACACGGATGCAAGATGCGCGCGGCCCCGCGGCCGGTCCGGCGCCACTGGCACGCCGGTCGCACCGGGTGGCCGGCCGTACCCCGTCGGACAGGCCGTGAAAGACCCCGTGGAGGGCGTGGATCTTCCGCTTCCGAGCGCGCCGGACCTTTTCGGCCAGGGGTGGGATTGACGAACGCTCGTCCATGGCCTATCTTCCGGCCTTCAAAGCGTTTGTTACCAACCTGCTAGACGATCCAGGGGCTTCGTTCTCACCGCCCCCGCCCGTACGGACCCGTTCCCAACACCTTCCGACAAAGGCACCCCGGCCGCGAGGCCGGTCCGCAAAGCCAGGAGTCTCCGCGCCCGTGGAGATCGTCCGGCTGCCGAAGAAGCTCCCTGCCGGCGCGCCCGCCGGCGCTCTCTCCCGTCGAAGGAGTCAGCCTCATGAAGCGTTTCCTCCGCCCCTCCCTTTCCGCCCTGATGATGGCCGGCGCCTTCGCGGCGGTCGGCTGCTCGGACCAGACCGCCACCCCGCTCGCGCCGACCGCCCGCACGGTCCGGGCCGACGAGACGGCTGCCCCCGCGCAGCACCTGGTGATGTTCAAGGGGAACGGCATCCCCTCCGACTTCGAGAGCAGCGTGGCCGCGCTCGGCGGCACCGTCGCCTTCTCGCACGAGGGTGCCGGCTTCGCGGTGGTGAGCGGCCTTTCGGAGGACGCGGCCGCGCAGCTCCGGGCCAACGGCAACGTCGCCGACGTCCAGTCGGACGTGGACGTTGCCGTGAGCCGCCCGGCGAACGACGTGTACGCCGACATCAGCGACGAGGCGATGAGCCAGACCAACCCGACCACCGCCGCCCGCTACGTCTGGCAGTGGAACATGCGGTCGATCGGCGCGAACAAGGCGTGGGCCGCCGGGAAGCTCGGCTCCTCGGACGTGACCGTGGCGATCCTGGACTCCGGGATCGACTACAACGTGGCCGACCTGAACGGGCTGGTGGACCTGTCCCGCTCCACCTCGTTCATCCCGGGCGACAACGCGATCACCGCCCGCTACTTCCCGACCCGCAACAACATCACCGACTACAACGGGCACGGCACCAACGTCGCCAACCAGGTCAGCAGCAAGGGCGTGGCGCTCGCGGGCGTGACCTCGAAGACCACGCTGATCGGCGTCAAGGTCCTCGGCGCCAACGGCTCGGGCCCGCTCAGCGCGATCCTGAACGGCGTGCTCTGGGCCGCCGACCACGGCGCCGACGTGGCCAACATGAGCCTGGGCGGCGGCTTCTCCAAGGCCGGCAACGGCCGCTTCGTGGGGCTGATCAACCGCATCTTCAACTACGCGAACCGCAAGGGGATGCTGATCGTCGTCGC
Source organism: Gemmatimonadota bacterium (assembly GCA_019240375.1). Classification (GTDB taxonomy): domain Bacteria; phylum Gemmatimonadota; class Gemmatimonadetes; order Longimicrobiales; family Longimicrobiaceae; genus JAFAYN01. Next base: position 5,170 of record JAFAYN010000443.1, on the reverse strand, counting down.
CGCCGGCAACGACTCGGAGAACCTGGACGCCAACGGCAACATGCTGTCCACGTACTGCGACTCGCCGCACGTGGTCTGCGTCTCGGCCTTCGGTCCGGCGACCGCCACCGGGGACGTCAACACGCCCTCGTTCTACACCAACTTCGGCCGGTCCTCGATCAGCGTCGCCGGCCCGGGCGGGAACGCGGACGCCGCGCACGGCTTCGCGGCTTCGGCCTGGCCGTGGGGGAACGACGTCGCCTCGTGGGTCTGGTCGTACTGCAGCAAGACCACGCTCGCCGGCTTCACCGCCGCCGGGGTCCCGGTCCTGGCCGGCTGCCAGGGCGGGAACCGCCTCACCGGTGAGATCGGGACCAGCCAGGCGTCGCCGCACGTCGCCGGCCTGGCCGCGCTGCTGATCGCCGAGAAGGGACACGGCAACCCCTCGCAGATCAAGAACGCGATCATGAAGTCGGCCGACGGGCAGGGCAACGACCCGTACTTCGGCCGGGGCCGCATCAACGTCGCCCGGGCGCTCGGGCTGTAACAGCGCTCCAACGGAGGAGGCGGGCCCCCGCGGCCCGCCTCCTCCGGCTCTTTCGGACACCTCCCCAGAAGCAAGCCCCTCCCGACAAAGGCACCCCGGCCGCGAGGCCGGTCCGCAAAGCCAGGAATCTCCCCCGCGGAGATCGTCCGGCCGCCGAGGACGCAGCGCACCGGCCGCCCGCCGGCACCGTTTCGCCTCCTACAGGACCCCATGAAGCAAGTCCGCTACCTCCCGCTCGCCCTCCTGGTCGGCGCTTCGCTGGCCGCGTGCGTGGACGAGACCCCCACCGCCGTCCCCACCGCTCCCACCCCCGTCGCCTCGTTCACCCGCTCCGACGGCGAGGTGCAGGAGTTCGTCGCGGGACGCGTGATCGTCCGCTTCACCCCCGGCACCGACGACGACGAGGTCACCACGAAGCACGGCGCCAAGAAGAACCGCAAGATGCACCTGGACCGCACCTGGGTCCTGGACGTCCCCGAGGGGAAGGAGCTGGAAACGGCCGCGGATCTCTCGCAGACCCCCGGCGTGGAGTTCGCGGAGCCGGACTACATGTACGCCGTCTCTCCGTGCGAGGTGGGGAGCTGCGAGACACCCACCGACCCGTTCCTGGGCTACAAGTGGGACCTGTCCAACAACGGGAGCATCCGCAACGGCTCCGGGACCGTCCTGGGCGCCACCGGGAAGGTGGACGCGGACATAGACTGGGCGGAAGCCTTCGACTACCTGGGCCCCAACTTCGGCGGCTCGGCGGTGATCGGGATCATCGACACCGGGATCTACTCGGGGCACGCCGACCTGGCCGGCAGGGTGATCGCGGCGCGCAACTTCGCCACCGGCTACGCCTCGGACTTCACCGTGGACCGTGACGGCCACGGGACGCACGTCGCCGGGATCGCGGCGGGGCGCGGCAACAACGGGCTCGGGATCTCGGGCGTGGCGTACGGTGCCAACATCAAGCTGATCAGCGCCAAGGCGTGCGAGAAGTACCGCTTCGCCGACGGGAGCATCGCCACGAGCTGCCCCACCTCGTCCACGGCGGACGCCATCGTGTGGGCGGTGGACCAGGGCGCCAACGTCCTCAACCTGAGCCTGGGCGGCGCCCCGAACGCCACCAGCGGCTCGGCGGCGCAGCAGGCGGCGCTCCAGTACGCCCGCTCCAAGAACGTCCTCCCCTTCTGCTCGACGGGGAACGACAACTTCAACGGGATCTCCTTCCCCGCCCGCTTCCCGGAGTGCGTCGCGGTGGGCGCCACCGACTGGAGCGACAAGCGCGCCAGCTACTCCAACTACGGCCCGCAGATCGCGTTCGTGGCCCCGGGCGGCGACTCCAACCCGCTCAAGACCGCGTACAGCCTGATCCTGTCGGCCGACACGGCGACCCGGATCACCCAGTACGTGTGGAAGGCGGGCACCTCGATGGCGACCCCGCAGGCCACCGGGCTGGCCGCGCTGCTGTACGCCACCGGGATGACGAACACCACGCAGATCCTGGAGCGGATGAAGCAGACGGCGGACGACCTGGGACCGGCGGGATGGGACCCGGAGTACGGCGCCGGCCGGCTCAACGTGTACCGCGCGATCACCGGACAGGACCCGAACGCGCCCCCGATCGCCACGGAGGACGGGCCCTACTCGGGGATCGAGGGGGGGACGGTGAGCTTCGACGGGAGCGCTTCGCGCGACCCGAACGGGAAGCCGATCACCTACGCGTGGAGCTTCGGGGACGGGGCCACCGCGACTGGCGCCAAGGTGAGCCACGTGTACGCCGACAATGGCAGCTACACGGTGACGCTCAAGGTGACGGACCAGAGCGGGCTGTCCACCACGGTGGCGAGCCAGGCCACCATCGCCAACGCCAACCCGACCGTCACCCTGGGGCTGAGCGCCGCCACCGTCCCGTCGGGCGGGAGCGTGGCGCTGACCGGCTCCTTCGACGACGCCGGGGTGAACGACGCCCCGTGGGCGTACACGATCGACTGGGGGAACGGGACCAGCACCGGGACGACGACCGACCGGTCCGCTTCCATCGCCGGGACGCGCCAGTTCTGCGCGGCGGGGAGCTACACGGTGCGCCTGTCGGTGCGTGACAAGGACGGGGGGAGCGGGTCGGACGCCTCCGGGCTGACCGTGACCCGCAACGGGATCTCGATCACCGCCCCCGCCTCGGTGAACAGCAAGGCGCAGGGGACCTTCCCGGTGACGGTGCTCACCGACGGCGGCTTCGACGCCGCCCGCGTGGACGTGTCCAAGGTCACCCTGGGCGACGGCAACGGGGCGGAGACCCCGGTCGCGAAGCGGAACAACGGGACCTACCAGGCCTCCATGGAGGACGTGGACCACGACGGCGACCTGGACCTGGTGCTCCACTTCGACCGGGCCCAGCTCTCCCAGAACGCCAACCTGACCTCCGCCACCACGCAGGTGGTGCTCCTTGCCGACCTCAAGGACGGGTGCACGCAGGTGCGCGCCACGGCGCCGGTGAAAGTGGTACCGTAGCCACGCGGCACGGGCAGTAGCGACGAAGGGGCGGGCTCCGACCGGAGCCCGCCCCTTCGTCTTTTTCCGTCCCCGGCTCCCTACCCAGCCGGCACCAGCACGTTGACCCCGCCACGGACCGCCCGCATCTCCAGCGGCGTGGTCCCCGTCAGGTCGCCGTCCACCTGGGCGACCACCGGGACGTCCGTCTCGATGCGGATCGACTCGGCCTGGAGGTAGATCATCCGGTCGTCGCCCACGTAGCGCCCCCGCGCCACGCGCCAGAGCACCGCCGCCACGTCGGGGAAGGTGCGCGGGGCGAAGATGCACACGTCCAGCTTCCCGTCGTGGAACGAGACGCCCGGGCCGATGCGCAGGTCCACCGGGAGGAGGTCGTACACGATCTGCCCCACGTTGGCGACGATCACCGTGGCCGCGTCCACCTCGAACGCCTGCGCGTCGGCGGTGATGCGGAAGTGGGCGGAGGGCGGCGCCAGCGCCCTGCGGAAGCCGGCGTACAGGTAGGCGCCGAACCCCCAGCGGTCCTTGAGCTCGCGGGTGGCGGCCGACATCACCTCGGCGTCCCACCCCGCCCCCGCCATCAGCGCGAAGTACCTCCCGTCGGCGAGCTGCCCCAGGTCCATCGGCCGGGGGACGCCGTGCACCGCGGTTTCCACCGCCCCCTCCACGTCGCGCGGAATCCCCAGGTTGCACGCCACCTGGTTCCCCGTCCCCTGTGCCACGATCCCCAGCGGCGTCGCCGTCCCCGCCAGCCCGGTGATCGCCTCGGCCACCGTCCCGTCGCCCCCCACCGCCACCACCGCGCGGTACCCCAGCCGCACCGCCTCGCGGGCGTACCGCTCGGCGTCGCCCGCCCCGGCGGTTTCCACCAGGTCGAACGAGGCCCCCCGGACGGCGAACGCACCGCCCAGGAGGCGGCGCACCCGGCCCGGGTCGTCCTGCCCCGCGGCGGGGTTCAGGACGACCAGCGTACGCCCGGCGTAGGGGCTCGCCGGGGCCTCGGCGAGGTCGCTCACCGGGTCAGGGCGTCCACGTCCTGCCGGGCGGCGATCTGCTGGAGGCGGGCCACCCGCTCCCCGGTGTCGGGGTGCGTGCGGAAGAGCCCCGCGATCCCGCTGGCGCCCGCGAGCGGGTTGACGATCGCCAGGTGCGCCGCGGTGGGCGACACCTGCATCGGGTAGCCCTGCGCGATCGCCTCGATCTTGCGCAGCGCGCTCGCCAGGGCGAGCGGGTGCCCGCTGATCCGCGCCCCGTCGGCGTCGGCCTCGAACTCGTTGCGGCGCGAGATGGTCATCTGCACCACCATCGCCGCGATGGGGGCCAGGATCGCCAGCGCCAGCAGGGCCAGGGGGTTGCCGTTCTCGTCGCGGCGCCCGGTGCCCAGGATGGCGCCCCAGCGGAGCATGTTCCCGATCATCATCACCGCGCCGGCCATGCTCGCGGCCACCGTCCCCACCAGCATGTGCCGGTTCTTCACGTGGGCCAGCTCGTGCGCCATCACCCCTTCCAGCTCTTCCAGGGTGATCTGGCCGCGCTCGGTCAATTCCCACATCCCCCGGGTGACGCACACCACCGCGTGCTCGGGGTTGCGCCCCGTGGCGAAGGCGTTGGGCTGCGCCTGCTCCGAGATCGCCACCACGGGCATGGGGAGCCCGGCGCGCAGGCGGAGGCGGTCCACCATGGCGTACAGCGCGTCGAAGCGTCCGCCCTCCGCGCCCGGCTCGATCAGGTGCGCGCCGTACTGGCGCAGCACGAGCCGGTCGCTGAACCAGTACATCCCGAAGTTCATCGCCAGCGCCAGCAGGAAGAACACCAGCATCCCGCCGTTGCCGCCCACGTAGCCGCCCAGCCCCACCAGCAGGAGGGTGAGCAGCGTCATCAGCCCGAATACCCTCAGCTTCTCCATCGGAATCTCCTCGAAGTGTCCCTGCCGGAACCGCGGGCCGTCGGGATCTGATACCCGACGGCCATTTCGGCAGTTCCTAGCGGACGGTCCACTCGTCGCGCTTCGCCTCGCGCCCCTCCCACTCCTGCCTCCGCTCCTCGAAGCCGGCGCGCCCCATGATCCCGTAGGTGAGCTGCTTCCCCAGCTCCACCCCGGGCTGGTCGAGCGGGCCGATCCCGTAGAAGCCGCCGGCGTAGGCGGTA
>JAFAYN010000372.1 GCA_019240375.1 Gemmatimonadota bacterium | reverse complement strand
GGAGGCCCGGCGCCGGGGCGTGCTCTTCCAGGTGTGCGAGGACGAGACGCTGCGCGGCCGGACGGTGCGTATCGGCGGGCGGGAGCTGTGCTCCTTTTCGTCGTGCTCGTACCTGGGGCTGGAGTTCCACCCCGCCCTGGTGGAGGGGGTGATCGACGCGACGCGGCGCTTCGGGACGCAGTTCTCGTCGTCGCGCGGATACCTTTCGGCGCCCCCGTACCGCGAGCTGGAGGAGCTGCTCTCGGAGCTGTTCGGCGGCCACGCGCTGATCTCCTCCTCCACCTCCATGGGGCACCAGATGGTGCTCCCGGTGATCGCCACCGAGCGCGACGCCATCGTGGTGGACAACCAGGCGCACCGCAGCCTGCAGATCGCCGCCACCCTGGCCCAGGCCAGCGGCGCCACCGTCGAAACGGTGCGCCACCGCGAGCTGGACGGGAAGGCGCTGGAAACGGTGGAGCGGCTGGCCCGCCGCCACCGCACGGTCTACTTCGCCTGCGACGGCGTGTACTCCATGTACGGCGACTGTGCCCCGTTCGGGCTGCTGCAGCAGGTGCTGGACGTCGCGCCCAACGTGCGCATCTACGTGGACGACGCGCACGGGATGAGCTGGGCGGGGAAGCACGGCCGCGGCTACTTCCTTTCCCGGATGCCGCTGGACGAGCGGGTGGTGCTCGGCACCTCGCTGGTCAAGGCGTTCGCGGCCGGGGGCGGGTGCTTCGTCTTCTCGTCGGAGGAGGAGCGGGAGCGGGTGCGGATCTGCGGCGGGCCGTACGTGTTCTCGGGCCCGCTCCAGCCGCCGATGATGGGGGCGGCGCTCGCCTCCGCGCGGCTGCACCTTTCCGGCGAGCTGGAAGGGCTGCAGCGGGTGTACCGCGAGCGGGTGGACCTCTGCAACGTCCTCCTGGCCGAGCACGGGCTCCCGCTCCTGAGCCGGAACGACGGCCCCATCTTCTTCCTCCCGCTGGGGCGGGCCGAGGCCGCCATGTCGGTGGCCGAGCGGATGATGGACGAGGGGTACTACGTCACCATCTCCACCTACCCCTCCGTGCCGACGCGGCGCGCGGGGATCCGCCTCACCCTCACCTCGCTGCACACGCCGGGAGAGGTGCGGGGCGTGGTGGAGGCGCTGGCGCGCCACGTCCCCCGCGCCCTCGAAGAGCACGGGGTCACCGCCGGGGAGCTGGACGCCCTCTTCCACGACGCCGTCCCGCGGGAGTCGCGCGGCTTCCCCGCGCGCGAGGCGGACGGGGGCATCGGACGCCTCCGCATCGCCATCTACCGGGAAAGGCCCGCCGCGGAGGCGCGCACCGCGCTCCCCGCGGGGTGGAAGGTGGAGGTGCGCCGCACCGTCCGCGACCTGGACGCCGCCGAGTGGGACCGGTGCATGGCCGGGCACGGGGCCTCGAGCTGGGCGGCGCTCCGCACCGCCGAGGAGCTGTTCCGCGACCAGCCGCGGCGCGAGCACCGCTGGGAGTGGCGCTACCTGACCGTCCGCGACGAAGCGGGAGCCCCGCGGGCCGCCACCTACTTCGTCCGCGCCCTGCACAAGGACGACATGTTCTCGCAGGAGCGGGTGTCGCGCGAGGTGGAGCGGCTGCGCGGGGACGACCCGTACCTCCTCACCTCCGAGGTGCTGATGCAGGGGTCGCTCCTGTCCGAGGGGAACCATCTCTTCCTCGACCGGACGGGGCCCTGGCGCGAAGCGCTGGCGGCGCTGGTGGAAGCGATGCTGGAGCAGGCGGCGGAGTGGAAGGTCTCTTCCGTGGTGCTGCGCGACTTCGCCGGGGAGGACCCCGAGCTGGAAGCGTGGATGCGCGGGCGCGACTTCCTGAAGGTGCCGCAGCTCCACACGCACCAGCTGGAGCTGGGCGGGAGCACCGAGGCCGAAATGGTGGCCGGGGCGAGCAAGCGCACCCGCCGCTTCCTGCGGGAGCTGGTGGAGGCGTCCGCCCCCTTCCGTGCCCGGGTGCTGGGCGTGCACGGCGAGCAGGCGGACGACCCCGGGCTCGCCGCGCACCTCCACCGCCTGTACCTGCAGGTGGCCTCGCGCCGGCAGCGGATCAACGTCTTCACCCTCCCGGAGGGGCTGGTCCCGGCTCTCCTCGCCAGCCCCGCGTGGGAGGTGGTGGTGCTGACGCTGGACGCGGAGGCGGGCGGGCCGGAGGACGGCCGCCCGGTCGCCTGGTACGCGGCGCACCGCGGCGGCGACGACTACGCGGTGTTCATGTGCGGCGTGGACTACGCCTACGTCGCCGACCGCGAGTACGGGGCGTACCGCCAGCTCCTCCTCCGCATGACGCGCCGCGCCCGGGAGCTGGGTACCCGGACGCTGCACTGGGGGATGGACGCCGACCTGGAAAAGGGGCGCTTCGGCGCGGAGGCGCACCCCACCTCGGCGTACGTGCTGGTGCGCGACCACGACCACGGCGAGCAGCTGCAGGAGATCGTCCGCTCGGTGGGGCTGACGGCGGTCGGGCAGGGCTAGACACACACGGGCCCCCGCGGCTTCGCGGGGGCCTTCCTCCAACCGAGCGCAGAGATCCATGCACACGTCTCCTTGCCGCGTCCTGCTGGTGAGCGGGAGCGACACCGAGCTGGCCCGGGTCCGCCGCGACCTGGCCGGCGCGGAGGGACACCCCGCCGAGGTGACGCGGGTGGAAGGGCTCGAGGCGGCGTACTTCCCGCTGGCCCGCGGCGAGGTCGACGCGGTGCTCTTCGACTTCGCCGAGCACGAGGGGAAGCCGGCGGGGCTGCTGGCCCTCCGGCGCGAGTTCCCCCGGGCGGCCTTCGTGGCCCGGGTGGAGGGCGGGAGCGGCGACGCGCGCTACCGCGCCCTCGCGCTGGGCGTCGACGCCTGCTCCGAGGGCCCGGCGCTGGCGGACGCGCTGCGGGAGGCGCTCGCCCGGGCGGAGGCGCGCGCCGCGCTGGGGTGGGGCGCCACCCGCGCCGAGCAGGCGTCGGAGGGCGAGGCGGGGTACCGCCTCTTCTTCGAGCGGGCGCCCTTCGGGGCCACCGTGGTGGACGGGGCGGGGCGCTTCGCCCTGGTCAACGACGCCCTGACCCGGATGCTCGGCTACGACCGGGAGGAGCTGTCCGCCCTCACCGTGGCCGACGTGAGCCACCCCGACGACCAGGCCCGCGACACGGAGCTGTTCCTGGAGGTGCTGGGGGGGCTCCGCGACCACTACCAGCTCGAGAAGCGGTACATCCGCCGCGACGGAGGGGAGCTCTGGGCCAACTTCTCCCTGTTCGTGGAGCGGGGGGAGAGCGGCGCGCCGGAGCTGGGCTTCGGGCTGGTCAAGGACATCACCGACCGCAAGCGCGCCGAGCAGGCGCTGCGGACGAGCGAGCGGGCGATCCGGGCGCTCTACGAGCTGGCCTCCTCGCCGGGCCTTCTCAGGGAGGAGAAGTACCGCAGGCTGCTGGAGCTGGGGCGCACCCGCTTCGACCTCCCCACCGGCGTCCTGTCGCGCATCGAGGGGGAGCGGGCCGAGGTGGTGGCGTCGAGCTCGCCCGACCCGGCGCTGGCCCCCGGCGCCGTGCTCGACCTGTCGGAGCTGTACTGCCAGGAAACCGCGAAGACCGATGGGACGCTCGCCATCGAGAGCGCCGGGAGCTCGGAGTGGCGGACGCACCGGGCCTACCAGGCCACCGGCCTGGAAACCTACCTGGGGACGCGGGTGATGGCCGAGGGGAAGGTGTACGGCACCCTTCTGTTCGCCGGCCCCGAGCCGCGCCCCGGGGGGTACGGACCCGCGGACCGGGACTTCCTGCAGCTCATGGCGGAGTGGATCGGGCGGGAGGTGGAGCGCGGGCGAGCCGACGAGGCGCTGGCGTCGAGCCGGCGCCAGCTCCTGCACGCGCAGAAGATGGAGGCGGTCGGGCAGCTCACCGGCGGGATCGCGCACGACTTCAACAACCTGATCATGGCGATCAAGGGGAACGTGCAGCTCCTCCTGGACGGGCACTGCTGGGATGGGGAGATCCGCGAGGACCTGGAGGAGATCGAGCACGCGGCGCAGCGCGCGCAGCGCCTGACGCAGCAGCTCCTGGCCTTCAGCCGCCGGCAGGTGCTCCGCCTGGAGACGGTGAGCCTCAACGCGCTGATCGCCGGGATGGACCGGCTTCTGGTGCGGCTCCTGGGCGAGAACGTGGAGCTGGTCCTGCGCCTGGACCCCACGCTCGGCGCCGTCCGTGCGGACTACGGGCAGCTGGAGCAGGTGGTGATGAACCTGGTGGTGAACGCGCGCGACGCCATGCCCTCCGGCGGGCGCGTGACCATCGAGACCCGCAACGCCCGGCCCGGTGAGGGGGTGGACCCGCGCGCCGGCGCCCCGGGGGTGGTGATCGAGGTCGCCGACACCGGGTGCGGAATGGAGCCGGAGCTGCGGGAGCGGATCTTCGAGCCCTTCTTCACCACCAAGGAGGTGGGGCGGGGGACGGGGCTGGGGCTCGCCACCGTGTACGGGGTGGTCAGCCAGAGCGGCGGGCGGATCGAGGTCGACAGCGAGGTGGGGCGGGGGACCACCATGCGCATCCACCTCCCCCGCGCGGAGGTGCAGGCGCTCCCCGGCGAGGAGGGCGGCGCCCCCGCGAAGGCGGCGCCCGCGAGCGGCTCGGAGACCATCCTCCTGGCCGAGGACGAGCCGATGATCCGCAAGCTGGTCCGCCGGGTCCTGCAGCTCGCCGGGTACACCGTGCTGGAGGTGAAGAGCGGGGAGGAGGCGCTGGAGGTCTGCCGCGCGCACGCCGGCCCGATCCACCTCCTCCTCACCGACATGGTGATGCCCGGGACGAGCGGGCGCGAGCTGGCGCGGCAGGCGCAGGCGCTCCGCGGGGAGATGCGGGTGATCTACATGTCCGGGTACACCCAGGGCGAGGCGATTCGCGTGGCCGAGCTGGAGCCGGAGAGCGTGTACCTGCAGAAGCCGATCGACTCCGCCGACCTGCTGCGCAAGGTGCGCGAGGTGGTGGGCGAGGAGGCGCCGGAGGCCGCCGCGTAGCCGGCTGCCGCTCTCCCGTCCTCGTGACCGCAGGGCGGCCCTCCCGGGCCGCCCTGCGGCGTTCCGCTCCCGAGAGGCCACCTCAAGCGCGCGCCGCCGGGCGTCGATACCACGGAGGTGCCCCGTCTACCCGGGCCGCCGCCGTGACACCGCCACCAGGGGCCGCGACCGGTCCGCCGAGGAAAACCATGAAACAGTCGAGACGATCGAGCGAGGCGGCTCCGCCGGGGAGGGTCCGATCCGCACCGCACCTGGCCCTCGTGGGCGGCGAAAGCGCGCGCGGAGACGCCCCCGGCGCGGAGCGCGTCCGCGCGCTGGCGTCGGCGGCGGAGATCGTGGGGGCGCGTACCCCCGCCGGGATCCGCGACGCCCTGGAGCGCGCCTGCCGCGACGCCGTCCCCGTGGACGCGCTCCTCCTCATGCGCTACACCGCCGCCTCGCACACCTTCATGGACTACGGCGGGGTGGACGAGGGGATCCCGATCGACCCCGGTCCCATTCCCGCCGCCGGCACCCCCGCCGAATGGGTGGTGCGGGAGCGCCGGTCGCTGGTCACGCTCAGCTCCGACGACCCCTCCCTGGTCGGCGCCCTGCTCACCGGGACCGGGCGGCGCTCCGAGTCGGCCATCCGCACCCCCCTCCTCGTGGGCGACCGGGTGATCGGGATCCTGTCGGTGCAGAGCTACCTGCGCGACGCGTACACTCCCGCCGACGTGGAGCTGGTGGAGGCGCTCGCCGCGCTGGCCGCCGTGGCGCTGGAAGGGGTGCGCCTGGCGGGGGAGCGGCGCGAGGCCGAGGAGGCGCTGCGCGACAGCCTGCGCCAGCTCCTGCAGGCGCAGAAGATGGAGGCGGTGGGGCGGCTGGCCGGCGGCGTGGCGCACGACTTCAACAACGTGCTCACCGCCATCCGCGGCTACGCCGACCTGCTGAAGATGGACGGCGAGGTCTCGGAAGAGAACATGTGGCAGGTGGACGAGATCCGGAGCGCGTCCGACCGGGCCGCCGCCCTCACCCGCCAGCTCCTGGCCTTCAGCCGCAGGCAGGTGACCCAGCCGCGCTCCGTGTCCGTGAACACGGCGGTCGCCGGGATGGAGCGCCTCCTGCGCCGGCTCATCGGCGAGGACGTGCGGCTGCACACCGTCCTGGCCCCCGAGCCGGGATCGGTGCACGTGGACCCCGGGCACCTCGACCAGGTGCTGATGAACCTGGCGGTGAACGCGCGCGACGCCATGCCCGACGGGGGAACGCTCCTGATCGCGACCGCTACCGTGTCGATCGACGCGGAGGAGGCGGTCGCGCACCCCGGAGCCGTCCCCGGCACGTACGTGAGGCTGTCGGTGAGCGACACCGGGACCGGGATCCCCGAGGAGGTGAGGGCGCGGATCTTCGAACCCTTCTTCACCACCAAGGAGCAGGGGAAGGGGACCGGGCTGGGGCTCAGCACCGTGCAGGGAATCGTGCGGCACGCCGGGGGCCACCTGCGGGTGGCGAGCGAGCCGGGGCGGGGGACGGTGTTCAGCGTCTACCTCCCGCTGGAGGCGGAAGAGCCGGAGCACCTCCCCGCCGCGGGCACGGCGCCCCCGCCGTCGGGCTCCGAGACCATCCTGCTGGTGGAGGACGACCAGGTGGTGCGGCGGCTGCTGCGCACCTGCCTGGAGCGCCAGGGCTACCACGTGCTCGACGCCCCCACCGGCGCGGAAGCGCTCCGCGCCGCCGAGGAGTGCCCCGGGGGAGTGGACCTGCTCCTGACCGACGTGGTGATGCCCGGGGGGAGCGGCCGTACGCTCGCGCGCCGGATGCGCGAGCGCCACCCGAGGCTGCGGGTGGTGTACATGTCCGGGTACACCGACGACACCATCGTGCGCCACGGCGTGCTCGAATCCGGGTCCGAGTTCGTGCAGAAGCCGGTGTCGCCCGACGCGCTGGGGATGAAGATCCGGGCGGTGCTCGACTCCCCCATCGGCGGTTCCTGATCGGGAACCACCGCTGTCCAACAACGCTACACCCCCGGGGCGCTCCGTCATCGACGGAGCGCCCCGGTCGTTTCCCCCCTCCGCGCAAGTCGTTCAAGCTTTGTATGCACGCGCCCGGCACCCCCGCCGGTGTCCTCATCTATACGCGGTGTAAAAAGTTTGTATATCGGAGAAATGAGGCAGGGCCTAGATATTCCCCGCTCCAACGAACCGGCTCCGGCCGGTCTTTGATATAGAGAGACATTCTCCCGGGGAGGCTCCATGATCGGCTGGTTCAACGACCTGAAGATCCGTGCCAAGCTGCTGGTGGGTTTCGGTGTGGTGGCGGCGGCGGTCGCCGTCATCGGTTTCGTAGGGATCCAGGACCTCCGCCGAATCAACGCGGCGGACAGTGAGATGTACACGAACTACGCCCGACCCCTCCAGTCCCTCGGGGAAGCGAGGAGCCGGTTCCAGCAGATCCGCCTCGGCCTGTACAAGCTCGCCTTCGCCGGCACCCCGGAAGAGAGCCGGCAGCTCAGGGAGCGCGTCTACCAGCACGACGCGGCGCTCGACTCGCTGCTGCGGCTGTACGAGCCCACCATGATCACCCCGGCGGACACCGCCGTCTACCGCGCCGTCCAGACCGCCCGGGCGGAGTACCTCCCGGTGCGCGACCACACGGTGGAGCTGCTGCTCGCGGGCCGGCGGGACGAGGCCGTCGCGCTGCTCCGCGGCGAGGCCAAGGTGAAGGCGGAGGCGGTGGACGCCGCGCTCACCCGGCTGGCGGCGTTCAACGCGGAACAGGCCGAGCTCCTGTCCGCGCAGAACACGGTCCTCACCCGCCGGGCGATCTTCACCATGGGGAGCGTCCTGCTGGCGGGGATCCTCCTGGCCCTGCTGATCGGCTGGACCCTTTCACAGCGGCTCTCCCGCGCGGTGCGCACCGTCGCCGACCGGACCGAGCAGCTGCGCGGGCTGTGCGTCACCAACCTGGGCCTGGCTTCCCGTGCGATGGCGCACGGCGACCTGGAGATGGAGATCGTCACCGGGACCCCCTTCCTGGAGGTCGATTCCAGGGACGAGCTGGGCGCGCTCTCGGAGAGCATCAACGGGATGATCCGGCAGACCCAGGCGACGGTGGCCTCCTTCGAGGAGGCGCGCCGCACGCTGCGCGGGATGGTCGCGGAAACGAACGGGCTGGTGAGCGCGGCCAGCGAGGGGCGGCTCTCCGAGCGCGGCGAGGCGTCGAAGTACGAGGGCTCGTACCGGGAGCTGGTGGCGGGGATCAACCAGACGCTGGACGCGATCCTGGCTCCCGTGAACGAGGCCTCCGGGGTGCTGCGGCGCCTGGCCGAGGGCGACTTCACCCGCAAGGTGGAGGGCGACTACCGCGGCGACCACGCGGTCATCAAGGACTCGCTGAACCGCACCATCGACTCGCTGCGGAGCACGCTGGAGCGGATCCGGAACGCCTCGGGGACGGTGGCCGCCACCAGCACGCAGATCCGCACCTCCAGCCAGTCGCTGGCGAGCGCGGCCGAGGAGACCAGCCGCCAGTCGCAGACCGTCGGGGCGGCCAGCGAGCAGGCCGGCGTCAACGTGCAGACGGTGGCCGTCGCCACCGAGCAGATGTCGGGGAGCATCCGCGAGATCTCGCGCCAGCTCCAGGAGGCGCTGCGCGTGGCCCAGCAGGCCAGCGGCCAGGCCGAGCAGACGGTGCGGGTGATGGACGAGCTGGGGACGAGCAGCGAGGAGATCGGCGAG
>JAFAYN010000247.1 GCA_019240375.1 Gemmatimonadota bacterium | reverse complement strand
CGGCTGCCAGGCACAGGAGCGCCGGGATCCAGGCGAGCGGCGCGCCGTACGTCGTCGGCCGGCTCACGGCTTCCTCCCCTCGGGTCTACGGACCGGCGGCTTCAGGGGATTCGTGGGCCGCGCCGTACCCGTGGTCGGACGACGCGTCCCCGCGCCCGTAGACGGCCTCGTCGGGGTCGACGGGCGGGCGGGGGTGCTCCCGGGGAGCTTCTGCGGGGGGATGTCGACCAGGGTGGGGGTGCGGTCAGCGAGCGAATCCAGCACCGCCCGCACGTCGTCCTCCGTCACCTGCGCCACGGCGGCGTAGAAGCTCTGCGCGGCCTCCGGGTCTCCCTGCCGGTCGGCGAACTGCCCCAGCACGTCGGCCATGCGCTCCGGGCGGCGGGCGTAGAAGAGCATGTCGCGCCGCACCCCGGCCGCGGCGTCGCGCACCGCGGCGGCGTCCACCGCGTCGCGCAGCGTGGCGATGGCGGTCCCGGTGTTCCGCCTCGCCAAGGCAAGGGCGGCCGGCGGCGCGGCGACCACCGCCACCAGCGCCTGTCCCTGGCGCGTCCACCAGTGCTCGGCCTCCACCGATGAGGTGGGGAGCTTCTGGCGGAGCAGGTCGCGCAGCAGCCGCGCGGCCACCGTCACCGCCGCCGGGTTGGCGTCCGACACCGGGTAGCCCACCCCCAGCCACCCGCGCGTGGCCTCCGGCGGCGCGGGTGGCGCCGTGGAAACGGTGTCCGGGAACAGCTCCGGGAGCCCGTCCCCCGCCGACGAGGGGAGCTGCGCGAAGGCGGCGCGCACGCGGGCCGTTTCCACGTCCCCCACCGCCACCACCGCCACCCGCTCCGGGCGGTACATCTGCGCCCACACCGCCGGGAGCACCTCCGCCGAGAAGCGCGCCGCCGACGAGGGCGTCCCCGCCGGCGACAGATCCTCCGGGAAGAGGCCGGCGCGCAGCTCGGCGCGCACGTGGCTCGCCGCCGTTTCCCACTCCGCGGCTCGCTCGATCTCCAGGGCGCGCAGCGCCTGCAGCACCGCGCCCTCACCCGCGGGAGGGGTGCGCAGGGCGCCGCGGAGTACCCCGGCCAGGTAGTCCAGCTCCACCGCCGGGCCGATGGCCGTATACACCACCGCGTCCGCGCTGCGCGCTGCCTGAACCTCGCCGCCCACCCGGCGCGCCTGCTCCTGCAAGGTGGGAAGGACCAGGTGCTGGACGAGGTGCCCCGCGCCGGCGTACCCCGGCGGGTCGTCGGCCAGGAGCGACAGGCGGAGCGCCACGATCGGGATCGCCGGCTGGCGCTGCACGGTCACCAGCCCGGCCGCGGCGCCCGTGGACGCGGCAGGGCGGATCACGGTATCGGCCAGGACGGGGCCCGCGGCGAGGGAAAGGGCGAGCAGAAGCATCAGGGGGAAGACCGGTCCTTGCGTCGCTGCGTGGGTGTCGGGTCGGTATAGGCCGGGCCCCGCGGGAAGTTCCCGGCGGTCGCCGCGAGGCACCGGTGCCCTGGAAGCGCAAAGGAGCGCCGACGGGCGCTCCTCGCTGTGCTCCGGGATCCGTGCGCGGTGCGGGCGCTCAGTCCGGGATCGCGTCCTCGATGATGAAGTTGAGCGGGTCCACCTGCTTCCCGTTCACCTCCACCTCGTAGTGCAGGTGCGGACCGCTCACCAGCCCCGTCGCCCCCACCAGGGCGATCACCTGGCCGCGCTTCACCACGTCGCCCTCGTGCACCAGCAGCCGGGAGATATGGGCGAAGCGGGTCACGTAGCCGTAGCCGTGGTCGATCTCCACCATGTTCCCGTACCCGCCCGAGGTGTATCCCGCGACTCGCACCGTCCCCTTCGCGGGCGCCAGGATCGGCTCCCCGATCGGCGCGGCGATGTCGATCCCCTTGTGCGGACGGGTGATGCGCAGCACCGGGTGGTAGCGGCCGCTGCTGAACAGGCTGGAAAGGGGGCCGTTCGACGGGGCGATGGAAGGGGTGGCGGCCAGGCGCTCGCGGTTCCGCTGCATCACGGTCAGCGCCTCTTCCATGCTGGAGCGCAGCAGCGCGGCGCGGCGGAGGAGCACGCCCAGGTCCGACGAGGTGTCGAACACCTTCTGCCCGCGCTTCGGGTCCATGTGGTAGAGCGCGTCCGACTTCAGGGTGGCCGTCCCGGGGCCGCCGATCCCCACCCGCTCCACCTGCGGGTCGATCTTCGGCAGGCCGGCGACCACGCGGTACTTCTCCCCCTTGGCCGACAGGTCGTCGATCGACCGGTTCAGCGTCTCCATCTGCGAGCGCATCTGGTCCACCTCGGCGGCCAGCAGCTCGTTCTCGTGCTCCAGCCGAGAGGCGCGCATCTGGTGGCTCTGCTTGACGAAGAAGCCGATGCTGAAGAGGGCGAGCGTGAAGGCGAAGAACAGGGCGGAGGTGACGGCGATGCGGACGCTCTTGCCGGAGATCTGGATGGACCGGACTCGCTCGTTGTCGTGCGGGACGAGGAGCAGCGTCCACTGGGATCGTGCCATGGCCTCAGAGATAGTACGGGAACAGCGGATGGGAAGCTTGGCCTGGAGGGCGAGGCTCACCGGGACTGACGTGTTCGGCAGAAGGGGCTATGATAAGGGCGCGTGCGGCCAGTGTCAAGCGAATTCAGGCTTTGCGTGATATTTGACGGGAATTTTGTGTGTGCTGGTGGGGCCGCTCCAGAGCCGGACGAAACTGCCGTCCGTCTCTTCCGCGGGGCCGGGGAGACTCACGAAACAGCCGTGAGTCTCCCCGACCGCTACGGGAGCCGCGCCCAAACCGCCGGGCGTGTCTCCCTCGCAACAGCATCTGGGAACGGCAGGGAACAGCAACAACGAAGGGTCGGCATCCACGCGGACGCCGACCCTTCTCTTTCACCTGCCGTACAGCCTTCCCCCAG
>JAFAYN010000371.1 GCA_019240375.1 Gemmatimonadota bacterium | reverse complement strand
CGGGCAGACGGTGTGGCACCGCCCCCCCGGCGACGGTCGGCGCGGCGCCACGCTCCAGCTCGGCGACCCGGCCACCATCGCGGAGCGGACCGGGTGCGACGTGGTGGCCGACTTCCGCACCCGCGACATGGCCGCGGGCGGGCACGGCGCGCCGCTGGTCCCCTGGGTGGACCAGCTCCTGTTCGCGCTCCCGGACGGGGCACGGGCCCTGCAGAACATCGGGGGGATCGGCAACGTGACGTGGGTGCCGCCGCGCGGCTCCGCCGGCGGGACCTTCGCCTTCGACACCGGACCGGGGAACGCGCTGATGGACGCGGCGGTGGAGATCGCCACGGGGGGGCGCCTGACCTTCGACCGCGACGGCCGGCTGGCCGCGCAGGGCCGGGTGGACGAGGCGCTCCTCGCCGACCTCCTCCGCCACCCGTACTTCGCGGCCGAGCCGCCCAAGTCCACCGGGCGCGAGGAGTTCGGCCGCCCCTTCGTGCAGCGCCTGGTGGAGGCGGTGCAGCCCGAGGGCGACCGCGACTGGCTGGACCTGGTGGCGACGCTGACCGAGCTGACGGCGCGCTCCATCGCGGACGCGTACCGCCGCTGGCTCGTCCCCCGGGGGGTGGACGAGGTGGTGGTGAGCGGCGGCGGGGCGCGCAACCCGACCCTGGTGAGGAGGATTCAGGCCTTGCTCGATCCCCTGAAGGTGTCCGACGGCGAGGTCCTGGGCGTGGACCCGGAAGCCAAGGAGGCGGTGGCCTTCGCGGTGCTCGCCTGGGCGCACCTGCGCGGGATCCCCGCCAACGTCCCCGCGGCCACCGGCGCGTCGGGTCCGCGCGTGCTGGGGTCGCTGACCCCGGGCGCTCGCGCCTCCGGAGCCGCCTGACCTCCCGCGCCATGCGCCCTCGCGCCTCCATGAGCCACGCGCCGGCCGCGCTGGCGCTCCTCCTGCTGGCCGGGTGCTTCCACGGCCGGCAGGAGGTGGTGTCCGCCCCGCAGCGGCTGACCAGGGAGGTGCGGGAGATCCTCGCCAACGACCACCCCTCCCCGGCCTTCTATCGGAGCCGCGGCCGCCTGGAGCGGATGGGGACGGAGATCGACCCCGTGCTGGTGGCGCTGGTCAACGACCCCGCCGCGGAGGTCACCGTCCGCGCCAACGCCCTCCTCCTCCTGGCCGACCGCCGGTCGCCCGCCGCGGTGCCGGTGTTCCGCCGCGTCCTCCTGACCGCCGACAACGAGGAGCTGCGCTCCACCGCCATCGTGGGGCTGCAGTACTTCGCCCCCGGCTCGCCCCAGGCGGCGAACGCCATCCGCGGCGCGATCAACGACCCGTCGTCGCGGGTGCGGCTGACCGTGCTGCAGGCGCTGGACGTGGAGGACGTGGCGCTGCTCCGCTCCCTGCTGGCGAGCGAGGAGGACCGCCAGGTGCGCGCCGTCGCCAAGGAGCTGGTGGCGCTGGCCGAGTCGCGCGGCGCCGCGCTCCCCCCCGAGGGGGACGGGACGTACCGCACCACCGTCCCGGATGGGGAGCCGCAGATCGTCTTCCAGCCCACCTGGACCGACACCGTCGCGGGGATCGCCGTGGGCGCGCTCTGGGTGGAGGTCCCGCAGAGCAAGCTGATCCCGCTGGCGCAGCGGGTGGAGGTGGTGGCGGGGGTGGTCCCGGCCTTCTTCTCGCAGGACCGCTCGTCGGTGGTGTTCGAGGCGGAGCGCGAGATCCGGATCCGCAACCTGAAGACCGGGGCCACACGCGTGCTGGGGAGCGGGATCGCCCCGCGCATCATCCCCTTCACCGACCGCTTCGTGTACCTGGCGGAGCGGCTTTCCGCACGCCGCGAGGGGGAGCAGGGGACCGAGCTGTCGTACGTGGTCCTCGGCTCGGCCTTCGCCGGGGGCGGGCCGGAGCGCCTGGGGACGGTGGACGCGGTGGCGACCGGGGCCCGGCACGCCGCCGCCTCGCCCGCCCGCTGGATGGTGGTGGGGGAAACGCCGGAGGGGTTCGTGCTGCGCGGCGAGGGGATGTCCACCTTCCTCCTCCCCAACCCGTTCCGGGCCGGTGGCCCGGCCCCGCGGCGCAGGCCCGACTGACACACTCGCAACACACGGACGGAGAGATTCCTTGAACGTCGCCCGACTGCTCCTCCCCGCGCTGCGGTGGAGCGCCGACACCGGTTTCGAGCACTTCCGCGAAGAGATCGAGCGTGGACTCCGCCTGGGCGTGGGCGGCTTCATCCTTTTCGGCGGGGAGGCGGAGGGAGTCCGCGCCCTGACCGAGGAACTGCACCGGCGTGCCCGGTACCCCCTCCTGATCGCCAGCGACCTGGAGCGCGGGGCGGGGCAGCAGTTCCGCGGGGCCACCCCGCTCCCGCCGGCCGCCGCGCTCGGCTCGCTCGACGACCCGGAGATCGCCCGGCGGGCCGGCGAGCTGACCGCCCGGGAGGCGCGGGCGCTGGGGGTGAACTGGATCTATGCCCCGGTGGCCGACGTGGACCTGGAGCCGGAAAACCCGATTATCGGGACGCGCGCCTTCGGGACCGACCCGGAAAGGGTGGCGGAGCAGGTGGCGGCGTGGGTGCGCGGGTGCGAGGCGGGGGGCGCCCTGAGCTGCGCCAAGCACTTCCCCGGGCACGGGCGCACCGTGGGCGACTCGCACGTGGAGCGCCCCTGCGTGTACCAGCCGCGCGAGGCGCTGGAGGCCGACCTCCTCCCCTTCCGCGCCGCGACGGAGGCCGGGGTGGACGCGATGATGACGGCGCACGTCTGCTACCCGGCGCTCGACGCGGACGGCAACCCCGCGACGCTCTCGCCGCCGATCCTGAGCGGGGTGCTGCGGAACGAGCTGGGGTTCCGCCGGCTGATCGTGACCGACGCGATCATCATGGACGGGCTGACCGAGGACGTGACCGAGGCGCGGGCCGCGGTGCGCGCGGTGGCCGCCGGGTGCGACGTCCTGCTGTATCCCAAGGACGTGGAGGAGGTGGTGCGCGAGGTGGAGGCGGCGGTGGAGCGCGGCGACCTCCCCCGAGCCCGGGTGGAGGAGGCGCTGGGGCGCATCGCCGAGGCGGCCGAGCGGGTGTCCGGCGGCCCCCGCGGCGCGGTGGGGCGTGAGGAGGACCGGCGCTGGGCGATCGAGACCGCGCTGCGCACCCTGCGCGTGCTGCGCGGCACCCCGGCGCTCCCGGCGGGGCCGGTGCGGCTGGTCGAGGTGGAGGACGACGCCGGCGGCCCCTGGCCGCCCTACCCCCGCTTCGCCTTCCCCGCGGCGCTGCGGGCCGCCGGGGTGGAATTGTCGGACGAGGGGACGCCGCTGGTGGTGCTGTACTCCGACATCCGCGCCTGGAAGGGGCGCCCCGGGATCTCCGCCGCGGCGCAGGAGCGGGTGCGCGAGGTGACCGCCGAGCACCCGGACGCCACCGTGGTGCTGTTCAGCCACCCGCGGCTGGACGGGGAGCTCCCCACGGCGCGCAACCTGCTGGGGGCATGGGGCGGGGAATCGCTCATGCAGGAGGCGGTGGTGGCGTGGCTCACCGGCGCCACCGACGCGCTCCCCAGCCTGTCGGGCGGGCTGGACCGGTAGCTCCCGCGGGGCGGGTCCGGGTTCCGGGCCCGCCCTTCCTCATCCCCTGCCAGGAGGAGCACTTGGAGAACGAGAACCGATCCGGGTCGTTGCTGAGCGTCTTCGGGCAGCGGAAGATGGCCGCCATCCTCCTGCTCGGCTTCGGCTCGGGGCTCCCGCTCTACCTGACCAGCAAGACGCTCCAGGCGTGGATGACGCTGGAAAAGGTGGACCTGAAGACCATCGGCGCCTTCGGCCTGGTCAGCTTCCCGTACACCTTCAAGTTCCTCTGGTCGCCGCTCATCGACCGCTACGCGCCCTCCTTCCTGGGGCGCAGGCGCGGGTGGCTCCTGGTGACGCAGGTGGGTCTCCTGCTCGCCATCGCGGCGATGGCGCTGCAGGACCCGCAGCGCTCCCTCCGCTTCCTGGCGCTCGCCGCGGTCGCCGTGGCCTTCTTCAGCGCCACGCAGGACATCGCCTTCGACGCCTACAAGATCGACGTACTGGACGAGCGCGAGCGCGGCCCGGGCGCCTCGCTGGGCGTGCTCGGCTACCGGATCGCGCTGCTGGCCACCGGCTCGGCGGCGTTCATCCTGGCCGACCGGATGCCCTGGACGCGCGTCTACCTGATCATGGCCGTGCTGATGCTGGTGGGGATCGGCGCCACCTTCTGGGCGCCGGAGCCGCGCCGCCCGGCGCGTCCGCCCGCCTCGCTCGCCGACGCGATCCGCCTCCCCTTCCTGGAGTTCTTCCAGCGCTCGGGGGCCGGGCTGGCGGTGGTGATCCTGGTCTTCATCGTCCTGTACAAGCTGGGCGATGCCATGCTCAACCTGATGGCGACCCCCTTCCTGCTCAAGGCGGGGTTCACCCAGACGGACATCGGCGCGGTGCAGGGCGGGCTGGGGCTGGCGGCCACCATCGTGGGGGTGCTGGCCGGGGGGGCGGGGCTGGCGCGGCTGGGGCTGAACCGCTCGCTCTGGATCTTCGGGGTCCTGCAGTCGGGGGTGAACGTCACCTACTACTTCCTGTCCACGCACCCGGGGAGCTACCCGCTGATGGTGACGGCGGTGATCGCCGAGAACTTCTTCCAGGGGATGGGGACGGCGGCGCTGGTGGCGTTCATGATGTCGCTCAGCTCGCCACGCTTCTCCGCCACGCAGTACGCGCTCCTGTCCAGCTTCTACGCCTTCGGGCGCGACCAGCTGGCGGCCCCCTCCGGTGCGCTCGCCGAGGCGACGGGGTGGCCGACCTTCTTCCTGATCAGCGTCGCGGCGGCGATCCCGGGGCTCCTCCTCCTCCCCTTCTTCGCCCCCTGGAACGCCGACGAGCCGCGCGGCGCCGTGCGCGCCACGCCGACCGACGTGGACGCGGCGGTGGTCGGGCGCGGGGAAACGGAGGACCGCGGCTCCACCCAGCGCCCCTGAGCGGCGCGGAGCGGGCGCACGGGACCGCTCGCACGGGATTTGAGGGGGAAGGGCCCTTTCTCGATGACCGCAGCCGATCGTTCCGCCGGAGCATGCCCATGAGCTCGTCGTCCGTCCGTTTCCGGAGCTTCGCCGCCCTCGCCGTCCTGTCGCTCGGGGCGTGCGCCCCGCGGCTGGTGACCACCCCCGCCCCGGAGGCCGGCCTTCCCGCCGTCCCGGCGGTGTCGGGGCCGCTGAACATCCGGGTGATGCACCCCTCCGGGGACCCGTTCCCCCGGGGGGTGGACTCCACCTTCGTGTTCGGGTCGGTGGGGAACGGAAGCGCCACCCTCGCCATCAACGGGGCACCGGTGGAGGTGGCGCCCAACGGGGCCTTCCTGGCGTACCTCCCCCTCCCGGCGAACGGG
>JAFAYN010000456.1 GCA_019240375.1 Gemmatimonadota bacterium | reverse complement strand
GTGCACGCCGCCTGCTCCGCGAAGAGCCGCGGGACGAGCCGCACCTCCCGCGGCGCGCGCGGCGGGTTCCACTCCGCGAGGAGCCGCAGCTCCTCCGCCGGACCGACCAGGCGAAGCTCGGAGACGCGGCGGTCCGACCGGGCGACGGCGTCCTCCAGCAGGCGGCGGAAGTGCTCCGCCATCCGCTCGACGGTGGAGCGCTCGAACAGGTCGGTGCGGTAGTCGATCCGCCCCAGGATGCGGTCGCCGGACTCCCACAGCGTCACGCCGACGTCGAACTTCGCGCCGGCGTCGGCGGGGCCCAGCGACTCCATCTCCACGTCGCCCAGCTCCAGGGGGCCCATCTCCATGTTCTGGAGGGCGAACATCACCTGGAAGAGCGGGTTGTGCGTCAGGCTCCGCTCGGGCGCCAGCTCCTCCACCAGGCGCTCGAAGGGGAGGTCCTGGTGCGCGAAGGCGCCCAGCGTGGTTTCCCGGACGCGGCGCAGAAGCTCGCGGAAGTCGGGGTCGTCGGAAAGGTCGGCCCGCAGCACCAGCGTGTTGACGAAGAAGCCGATCAGCCCCTCCAGCTCCGCGCGTGTCCGGTTGGCGATCGGGGTGCCGACGACCACGTCGTCCTGCCCGGCCCAGCGCCCCAGCAGCGTCTGCCAGGCGGCCAGGAGCGTCATGAAGAGCGTGGCACCCTCGCGCTGCCCCAGCTCGCGCAATGCCCGCGTCGTCTCCGCGGGGATCACGAACGGCTGCCCGGTCTCGGTGGCGCCCAGCTCCTGGCGCCGCGGATAGTCGGCGGGCAGCTCCAGCCGCGGCGGAGCGCCGTCCAGCCGGTCGCGCCAGTAGCGGAGCTGCTCTTCCAGCCGTTCCCCGGCGAGCCAGTCCCTCTGCCACGCCGCGAAGTCCGCGTACTGCAGCGGGAGGTCGGGGAGGGGGGACTCCAGCCCATGCGAGCAGGCGCCGTACAGCGCGGCGATCTCGCGCACCAGCACGCCCATGCTCCAGCCGTCGCTGACGACGTGGTGCATCGTGAAGGAGAGCACCCATTCCGCCCCGTCCAGCCGCACCAGGAGAGCGCGCAGGAGCGGACCGCGGGTCAGGTCGAATGGCCTCCCCCCCTCCTCGGTGACCCGGCGCAGCGCTTCGGCGTGACGGGCCTCCCCGGAAAGGCCGGAGAGGTCCAGCACGGGGAAGGGGACCGGACCCGCCGGGAGGACCACCTGCATGGCCTCGCCGCCGTGCTCCACCAGGGCGGTGCGCACGGCTTCGTGGCGGCGCACCAGCTCCGTCAGTGCACGGCGCAGCGCCGCCACGTCGAGCGCGCCCCGCAGCCGCAACGCGTGCGGCATGTTGTAGGCGCTGCTCGCGGGGTCGAGCTGGTGGATGAACCAGAGCCGCTGCTGGGCGAAGGAGAGCGGCGCGGGGCCGCTCCCGCCTCGGCGGGGGATGTGCGTGGAGGCGGAGCGTTCGGAGTCCGGCTCCGCGTCGCCGCGGAGCGCGTCGATGTGGGTGGCCAGCTCGGCCACGGTGGGCGCCTCGAACAGCGCGCGCAGCGGAACCTCCACGCCCAGCTCCTCTCGCAGCCGCGAGATCACGCGCGTGGCGAGAAGGGAGTGGCCGCCCAGCTCGAAGAAGTCGTCCTCCACCCCCACCCGACCGGTTTCCAGCACCTCGGCCCAGATCGCCGCCAGCGCCCCCTCCGTCGCCGTGCGCGGCGCCACGTACTCCGCGTCCGTCGCCGGCTCCGGCGCGGGGAGGGCCTCCCGGTCCACCTTGCCGTTGACGTTCAGCGGCAGCCGCTCCAGCACCAGCAGCGCCCCCGGCACCATGTGCTCCGGTAGCCCGGCCCGCAGCCCCGTCTTCAGCTCCGCCGTCGAAAGCTCCACCCCCTCCCGTGGCACCACGTACGCCACCAGGCGCTTCTGCCCCGCCACGTCCACCCGCACCGTCACCACCGCCTCCTGCACTCCCTCCTGCGCCAGCAGCGCTGCCTCGACCTCGCCGGTCTCGATGCGGAAGCCGCGGAGCTTGACCTGCCCGTCGCTGCGCCCCAGGAACTCCAGCTCGCCCGAGGGGAGCCAGCGCACCCGGTCGCCCGTGCGGTACAGCCGCGCCCCCGACTCCCCCCCGAACGCGTCGGGGACGAACTTCTCCGCCGTCAGCTCCGGCCGCCCCAGGTAGCCGCGCGCCACCCCCACCCCCCCCACGTGCAGCTCCCCGGGCACGCCCACCGGCGCCGGCTCGCCCCACGGGTCCAGCACGTACGTCCGCACGTTGGCCACCGGGCCCCCGATCGGCACGACACTCCCCTCCCCGGCCAGCGGAGCGCTGATGGTGGCGCAGACCGTGGCCTCGGTGGGGCCGTAGGCGTTCAGGAGGCGCGGCACCCGGGTGCTCCAGCGCGCCGCCAGCGCCGGCGGGAGCGCCTCGCCCGCCAGCATCAGCGTCCGCAGCGTGGGGAGCGCCGCCTCGTCGGGGATCACCGCCAGCGCCGAGGGCGAC
>JAFAYN010000337.1 GCA_019240375.1 Gemmatimonadota bacterium | reverse complement strand
CCACCAGGCGTGCGTTGGCGGCCTCCATGGCCGCGGGGGTGTGCCCGGAGACCACCAGGAGCTGCCAGGGGCGCGAGGGGGTCGCGTCCTCCGCCACCGGCGCTTCCTCCAGCACCAGGTGCGCGTTGGTCCCGCCCATCCCGAAGGAGCTGACGCCCGCGCGGCGCGGCGCCCCGTCGGTCTCCCAGGGGGTGAGGCGCGCGTTGACGTAGAACGGGGTGCTGGCGAAGTCGATGCGCGGGTTCGGCTCCTCGAAGTGGAGCGAGGGCGGAAGCTCGCGGTGCTTCAGCGCCTGCACCGTCTTGATCAGCCCGGCCACGCCCGCGGCGGTGTCCAGGTGGCCGATGTTGCTCTTGACCGAGCCGATGGCGCAGAAGCCGCTCTTCTCGGTCTCGCGGCGGAACGCCTTGGTGAGCGCCTGGATCTCGATCGGGTCGCCGATGGCGGTCCCGGTCCCGTGCGCCTCCACGTAGGTGATGGTCTCCGGCGCGACGTCCGCGAACACCTGCGCGGTGGAGATCACCTCGGCCTGGCTGTCCACGCCGGGCGCCGTGTACCCCACCTTGACCGAGCCGTCGTTGTTGAGCGCCCACCCGCGGATCACCGCGTGGATGGTGTCGCCGTCGGCGACCGCGTCCTCGTAGCGCTTCAGCGCCACCACGCCCGCGCCGTTCCCGCCCAGCGTCCCGGCGGCCTTGGCGTCGAAGGGGCGGCAGTGCCCGTCCGGCGAGCCGATCCCGCCCTCGTGGTGCAGGTACCCCGTCTTCTGCGGGACGAACACGTGGGCGCCGCCGGCCAGCGCCATGTCGCACTGGTAGCTCATCAGCGACTGGCAGGCGAGCGCGGTGGCGACCAGCGAGGTGGAGCACGCCGTCTGCACCGTCACGCACGGCCCGCGCAGGTTGAGCTTGTACGCGACGCGGGTGGTGAGGTGGTCGTTCTTGTTGTGGATAAACGCCTGGAAGGTGTCGATCGTCCCGTTCATCTCCCCGGCCGAGGCCAGGTTGAACATCAGGTAGCTGTTCACCCCGGCCCCGGCGAACACGCCGATCGACCCCTCGTAGCTGCGCGGGTCGTAGCCTGCGGTTTCCAGCGCCTCGTACGCGCACTCCAGGAACAGGCGGTGCTGCGGGTCGGTGAGCTGCGCCTCGCGCGGGGTGTAGTCGAAGAAGGCGGCGTCGAAGCCTTCCACGTCCTCCAGGATCCCGCGCGCCGCGACGTACCCGGGGTCGGCCAGCTCGCCCGGCTCGATGGCGGCGCGGTCCAGCTCCTCCGGCTCGAAGTGGGTGATCGACTCCACCCCGTCCCGCAGGTTGCGCCAGAACGCGTCCACGTCCTTCGCGCCCGGGAACCGCCCCGACAGCCCGACAATGGCGATGCCGTCCATCACGCTGCTATCCATCACGCTTCCTTCGTGTCCAGGTGGTGTGGGGGTCAGCCCCGGGGGCCGTTCGGGCGGCGTCCTCGCCGCATCGCTTCCCGCTGCCGCGCTCCGCGGTCCTCTGCCTGCTTCAGGGCGACCGAGGGCTCCTCCACGCCCGCGCCCAGGCGCTGCGCGAGGAGGGTCACCGTGGGGTACTGGAAGAGCTCCACCAGGGTGAGCTTCTCTCCCAGCGCCTCGGTCATCCGGTCGTACGCCTGCACGACCAGGAGGGAGTTCCCTCCCAGGTCGAAGAAGTTGTCGTGGATCCCGATCCGCTCCACCCCCAGCACCTCCTGCCAGATGCGGGCGATGGTCCCCTCGATCTCGCTGCCGGGCTCCACGTACGCGGCCCGCTGCTTGGCCTGCAGCTCGCGCGGATCGGGGAGGGCGCGCCGGTCCGTCTTGCCGCTGCGCGTGGTCGGGACCTCGGCGATGGGAACCACCATCGCCGGGACCATGAACTCGGGGAGGCGAGCGCGCAGCGAGTCGCGCAGCGCCTGCTGGAGCGCGGCGGGGTCGGAGTCCGCGCCGCTCCGCGCGACGAAGTACGCGACCAGCTGCGACTCGCCGTCCTCCTCGCGCACCGCGGCCACGGCCGCCGCGACGGCGGGGTGCTCACGGAGGAGCGCTTCGATCTCGCCCAGCTCGATCCGCACCCCGCGCACCTTGACCTGGTCGTCGCCGCGCCCCAGGTACTCCAGCGCGCCGTCCTCCGCGAAGCGGGCCAGGTCGCCGGTACGGTACATCCGCGCGCCCGCCGTTCCGTGCCCGCCGAAGGGGTCGGGGACGAACTTCTCGGCGGTGCGGACGGGGTCGCCCAGGTAGCCGCGCGCCACCCGCGGCCCCGACAGGCACACCTCGCCGGCCACACCCAGCGGCGCGGGGCGGAAGCCGTCGTGCAGCAGGTACGCGGAGGTGCTGGGGATCGGGCGCCCGATGGTGGGTCGCTCCGGGTGCTCGGCGACCTGGCCCGCGGTGGCGTCCACCGTGAACTCGGTGGGGCCGTACACGTTCCAGCTCTCGGTGTCCGGGAGCGCGGCGAGCCGGCTCCAGGTGATCGGGTCCAGCGCCTCGCCGCCCGACAGGATCATCCCCGGGACGTGGTGCGGCCCGTCGCCCAGCCCGGAGGCCAGCAACCCCTTGAGCTGCGTGGGGGTGCAGTCCAGCACGTCCAGCCCGGTGCGCCGGATCGTCCCCAGCAGGCGCTCGGGGCTCATCCGGTCCGCTTCGGGGATCAGGTGCAGGGTGTGCCCGCGCAGGAGCTGGATCCACTGCTTGACCGACCCGTCGAAGACCAGTGGCGCGTTCATCGACACCTTCAGCGCCTGCTTCCCGCGGTACACCGCCGCCTCCAGCGCCGCCGACAGATTGGTGGCCGCGCCGTGCGACACCACCACGCCCTTGGGGCGCCCGGTGGAGCCGGAGGTGTAGATCACGTACGCCGCGTTCTCCGGCACCACCCCGTTGTCCGGGTTCGCGGCCGGCATCGCGTCGATCCGCTCGCGGTCCGCGTCCAGGGACACCGTCCGCCCCGCGGGGAGGAGCCCCCGGTCGCGGATCGCCGCCTGGGTGACGAACAGCTCCACCCCGGCTTCGCCCGCCATGTAGGCGATGCGCTCGGCCGGGTACATCGGGTCGAGGGGGACGTGGACGCCACCCGCCTTGAGGATCCCCAGCAGCCCGACTAGCGTCTCGACGCCGCGCTCCACGCACAGTCCCACCGCCGTCTCGGGGCGCACCCCCAGCCCGCGCAGCAGGTGGGCGAGGCGGTTGGCGCGCTCGTTCAATTCCGCGTAGGTCAGCGACCGGTCGCCGAAGACCACGGCCGGGCGCTCCGGGACCAGCGCGGCCTGCGCCTCGAAGACGGCGTGGACGCAGCGGTCGGCGCGGACCTCGTCGGCGGAGCGCCCCAGGAGGAGGAGGTACCGCAGCTCGGCGTCGGGGAGCAGCTCCAGCTCCGCCATGGGGGCCTCCGGGCGCCGCAGCGCGTCGGCCAGGAGGACGAGCAGGCGGTCGGCGGTGCGCTCCACGTGCTGCGCGGCGATCAGGTGCTCGTCGTGCTCCAGCACCAGGCGGATCGTGTCGCCCTCGTCCACGCACGACAGCCGCGCCCCGAAGCGCTCGCTCCGCGCGGCGATGCCGACGACGGCGAACTCCGCCCCGGCGAAGGTCCCCGGGGCGGGGCGCTCGTCCCAGTCGAAGCCGAAGGCCGAGTGTGCCGCCTCCTCCCCGGCCGCGGAGCCGGAGGCGGGGTCCAGGTAGTCCTGCCACTCGTAGCGCTCGGCCAGCGTCGCCCCAACCGCCCGCACCGCGTCAGCGAACGTCCCGGCGGGATCTGCGGCGGCGCGCGTCGGGAGGTAGCGGACGAAGGCGCCGAGCGCCACGTCCAGCCCCTCGTACACGCGCCCGTCGAAGGCCACACCCACCTCCACTTCGTCCTGCCCGGTCAGCCGAGCGAGGAGGAGCTGCCATGCGGTAAGGAGCACCGCGGCGGGCGTCGTTTCCGCGCCCTCTGCCAGCGCGCGCACCCGGGCGGTAGCGTCGGCGTCCAGCACCCGCTCGACCATGCGCGGGGCGAAGTCTCCGGCCTCGCGCTCGCGGCGCTGGTGCGGCAGCTCGTAGTCGGACGCGGCGGCGCGGGGAACCTCGGCCCAGTAGTCGCGCCCGGCCTGCGTCTCTTCCGACTCCAGCAGGTCGTTGAAGACCTCCGAAACGTCGGCGTACTGGATCTCCGGCGCGGCGGCTTCCCCGCCCCCGGCCAGCGCCCCGTACGCAGCGGCGACCTCCGCCGTCAGGTTGCGCAGCGACACGGCGTCTGCGCACAGCGCGTGGACACGGAGCACCAGCAGGTGCCGGTCCGGCGCCAGCGCGGCGAGCGCGGCGTGGAAGAGCGGCCCCTCCTCGTAGGAGAGCGGCGTCTCGTCCAGCTCGGCCAGGAGCGCGTCCACCCGCTCCCGCTCGTCGCCATCGGCGGCGTCGCTCCAGTCGAGCACCCGCCAGGCGGGCGGGAGGGTTTCCACGATCCCCTGCACCGGGACGCGAGTCCCCGGGAGGCAGCGGAACACGGTGCGCAGGATCTCGTTCCCCGCCGCCACGTGCTCGACCGCCCGCGCGAGCGCGTCCACGTCGAGCGCGCCGCCGATGGCGACGACTCCGGTGGCGTTGTAGACGCCGCGCGCCTCGGCGGCCTGGAGCGACCAGACGCGCCGCTGCTGCGGCGAAAGACGGAAACGAGCGGTGGTTTCGTGTACC
>JAFAYN010000241.1 GCA_019240375.1 Gemmatimonadota bacterium | reverse complement strand
GATGGTCACCGAGCGCGTCCCCGCCCCGTCGTCGGTGGGGACCTGGGCGCGGGTGGCGTCCCACAGGTAGCGGTCGGAGGTGGCGAAGGCGAAGTCGCGCACGTCCGACGCCTGGAAGCGCCAGGTGAGCCGTCCACCGCTCCCTGGCTGGGTGGCGCGCCCGCCCGCCAGGTCGGCCTCGGTCACCACGTGCACCGGGGCGTCGGGCGCGGTGGCGCCGGCCAGGCGCTGCCGCGCCTCGGGCGTCAGCACCTGCTCCGGGTTGCGCAGCGTCCCCGTCGCGCCCACCAGCCACCCCGCGGGAAGGGTGAGCGCCACGTCGAAGTCGCCGTACTCCAGGTAGAACTCGCCCTCGCCCAGGTACGGCGTCGCGTCCCACCCGTACACGTCGTCGTACACGGCCACCTGCGGGTACCACTGCGCCACCTGCAGCACCCGCCCGCCCAGCGCGTCCTCCCACCCGGTGCGGAACGAGGCCGCCGCGCCCACGTAGGGCGGGACCTTGAAGTGCCAGTCGATCTCCAGCACCGTGCTGTCGCCCGGAATGAGCATGCGGGGGAGGATCAGCCGCCCCAGTGTCCCCTGCACTGAGTACCCCATCGGGGCGTTGCCGCGCGGGTTGGTGAGCACGGAGATGGCCGACACCGGCTGCTGCGTCAGCGCCGTCCCGTCCACGGCCACCCGCTCCAGCGTGATCCCGCCGGTGTTGGGGGCGTAGCGGTTCCGGGGGACGTTCTCGGTGAAGATGTTCTGGTACAGGTTCAGCACCACGTCGCGGAGCGCCACCGGCGAGTTGTTCCGGTACACGATCCGCTCCCGCCCGTGCAGCAGGGTGCTCTGCGGGTCCAGCTCGGCGTCGATCCGGTAGCGGACCCGTTGCTGCCAGTAGTTGGGGCCGGGAGCGCCGGTGGCGGTGCGCGTCCCCCGCTGCACCGCGGCGCGGTACGCCGGAGTGACGGGGACGGGGCGGAGGAGGAGTCGGGTGGCGGTGTCGCCGACGGGCGCGGTGGCCTCAGGGGCGGGGGCGTGCCCCCGGAAGGGGACGCACGCGGACCCCAGGGAGAGGGCCGCCAGGACGATCGTACGGTACGCGGTGGTTCTCGGCACGGGACGCTCTCCGGTTGGTGGTCGGAAGGTCCCGCAAGGTAAAGCCCGGCAGGGGAAAGGTCAAAGCGGGGCGGGGACGGGCTCCTCTTCCAGCGCCAGCTGCATCTCGGCCTCGGGGGAGTAGATGGTCCCGGGGAGGAAGCGGAAGCCGGCCTTCTCGTACGAGCGGACGGCGGCGCGGTTGTGCGGCTCCACCGACAGCCAGAGGCTCCGCACCCCGATGGAGCGGGCCACGTCGGCGGCGACGTGGTTGACCTGCGTCCCCACGCCCCGGCCGCGGATCCCGTGGTCGAGGAAGATGGCGTACTCCGCCACCTCCGGCCGGTCGGTGGGGACCAGGAAGGCGTGCCCGACCACCGCCCCGTCGGCCTCCTCCACCAGGAGGTGGGTGCCGTCGCGGAGGATGTTGTCGAGCCAGCGCGAGATGCGGAACGCCCCCTCGGGGGGGAGCCCCTGGGCCGCGCGCTTGGGCTCGAAGGCGTCGTAGAAGCCGGCCACGGTCTCGCGGTCGGTCTCCCTGCACAGCTCTCGAACCCGGAAGGGGCGGCCCTGTCGGTCCTGCAGGGTCACGGGAAGGATCTCCTCCGGTCGTAGTGGTGGGGCGGGGCCCCGTGGTTTCCGGTCCACCTCAAAATCCCAGCCCCCAGCCGCGCAGCAGCGGGAACGCCTGGCGGCGGAGAGATTCGAGGGTGCGAAGGTTGAGCGCGGCCACCTCGGCGCGGCGGGGCACCGGGGCAAAGGCGTCGGGGAGGTCGCGCAGGCGGTCGGGGAGCAGCTCGGGGCTCTCTCCCTGCCAGCGGTCCAGCCAGCGGAGCGGGATCGCGTCCGGCGCCCGCTGCCCGGAGAGCCCCGCCCACACCAGCGTCCAGGCGCGCGGGACCACCCGCCAGATGGCGTACCCGCCGCCGCCGGTCGCCACGATGCGGCCCCCGCACACGCGGTCGGCCACCTCGCAGGTGATGCGGACGGTCTCCTCGTACAGCCGGGTGGTGGCGCGCAGGTGGGTGAGCGGGTCGAGGGTGTGTCCGTCGCACCCGTTCTGGAAGACGATCACGTCGGGGCGGAACGCCTCGGCTACGTCGGGGAGGAGCCGGCCGTACACGTCGATCCACGACTCGTCCTCGGTGGACGGGTCGAGCGGGAGGTTGAGCGAGTAGCCGTACCCCTCGCCGTCGCCCAGCTCGTCCACGAAGCCGGTCCCGGGAAAGAGGAAGCGCCCCGACTCGTGCACCGACAGGGTGAGCACGTTCGGGTCGTCGTAGAAGATCCCCTGTACCCCGTCGCCGTGGTGGGCGTCGTAGTCGATGTACATCACCCGCGCGCCGTGCGCCTCGCGGATCCAGGCGATCGCCGCGGCCAGGTCGCTGTAGACGCAGAACCCCGACGCGCGGTCACGGTGCGCGTGGTGCAGCCCCCCGGCGATGTTGAAGGCGCGCGTCACCTCGCCCGACATCACCAGCTCGGCGGCGCGG
Source organism: Gemmatimonadota bacterium (assembly GCA_019240375.1). Lineage (GTDB taxonomy): Bacteria > Gemmatimonadota > Gemmatimonadetes > Longimicrobiales > Longimicrobiaceae > JAFAYN01. The sequence goes on along the minus strand of JAFAYN010000241.1, from coordinate 346 downwards.
ATCGTCCCCCCCACCACCAGCGAGGTGATCTCGTGCATCCCGGGGAAGACCGGGGTGTCGTCGGTCCCCAGCCCCCACGGCCACCCCTCCTCGGGGTTCGCGCCGGGCTCGCTCAGGCGCCGCACCGCGTCCACGTACTCGCGCGTGTGCACCCGCAGCAGCTCCGCCTCGGTGGCGGGGCGCGGGGGGACCACCACCTGGTCGGGGCCGCTCGCCAGCTCCAGCGCCTCGATCAGCGAGACGGCCAGCTCCAGCCGCTTGGGGTTGAAGGGGTGGTCGGGACGGAAGTGGTAGCCCAGGACCGCCGGGTCCCAGATCAGGGCGCTCTTCATCCGCCCCTCACCCC
>JAFAYN010000099.1 GCA_019240375.1 Gemmatimonadota bacterium | reverse complement strand
TGCCGCGCCACGCTGTACGGCGAGTCCGGGTTGACGCGCACGGAGACGATGGTCCGCCGCAGCTCGTACGGACCGCCGGTCAGCGCCACCTCTTCGGGCGGGCGGCGCTTCGCGGCCGTCCCCAGCTCCTTCAGCGGCTTCTGGTCGAAGGAGAAGATGAAGTACGACTTCGGCTTGATCTCACCGTCCAGGTTGTCGGTGAGGGCGGAGTCGTCGAAAGAGATCCCGGTGCGGAGGAGGTCTTCCTTGAGGACCGCTTCGCGGGGAATGTGAGGGAACCGCGCGAACAGTTCCTCGATCAGCTCGGTGCGTGTCTGCATGCTCCCATCCGGCAGATGGTGAAACGAGCGCGAAAGTTACCGAAACTCGCGCCCGATGGGAACACCCGGCGCCTCACCCGGGGTGGGCCGCCCGCCGGAGCCGGTCGCGGACCCCCGCCCACTCCGCCGTGTCCGGCACCCGCTCCACCCGGATCCGGTCGAAGCCGGCCTCGTCCAGCCGGTGCAGCGTCGCGTACAGCCGGGCCGCGTACTCCCGCGCGTCCGCCGGCATCCGCACCAGCTCGCCCGGGGGGTGCGGACCGGGTCCCCACGCCATCACCGCTGTCCGGGCCTGTGCCGGCTCCCCTTCCGCGCGCGCGTCGCCCGCGTCGTACAGGCGCACCTCCGCGCGCGGGGCGTAGTGCCGGTCGAGCATCCCCGGGGAGGGGCGGGCCGCCTTTCCCCCCGGCGCGTCGGCGAGCGTCGCCACCTCGCCCACCACCTCGCGCAGCCGGTCGACGGACAGGGTCCCCGGCCGGAGGATGGTGGGAATCTCGCCGACCAGGCTGAGCACGGTGGACTCGATCCCCACGGAGGTGGGGCCGCCGTCCAGGATCAGCTCCACCCGGTCGCCCAGGCTGCGCGCGACGTGCCCGGCGGTGGTGGGGGAGACCCCGGTGGAGCGGTTGGCGCTGGGCGCAGCCACCGGGAGCGCCGCCGCACGCAGGAGCGCGTGCGCCACCGGGTGCGCGGGGACGCGCAGGGCGACGCTGGGGAGCCCCGCCGTCACCGCGTCCGGGATCTCCGGGCGCCGGGGGACCACCAGGGTCAGCGGGCCGGGCCAGAACGCCGCCGCCAGCCGCTCGGCCGCTTCCGGCCACTCGCTCGCCAGGGCCGCGGCGTCGGCCGCGTCGGCCAGGTGGACGATGAGGGGGTTGTACGACGGGCGCCCCTTGGCGGCGTAGATGCGCGCCACCGCCTCGGGGTCGAGCGCGTGGGCTCCCAGCCCGTACACGGTCTCGGTGGGGAAGGCCACCAGGCCGCCCCGCCGCAGCACCTCGGCGGCGTGGGCGATCGCCCCGGGATCGGGGTGTACGGGATCGACGGCGAGCAGGTTCACGAGTTTCCGGCGGTGTCGCGGAACGGATTGTGCCTGACGAATTTACAGTTCATCGGAAGCCGGTTTCGGGCTGGTCCGGGAGCAGTCGGGAAGGGTCGTTCGGGGTGGTACGGAGGAGGTGCGGAACGGCCCGCATCTTGCCTTCTCGACGGTGACAGGCCTCTTCGGCGGGCGGCAGGCTGGAACCGCGGCGCGACGCGGTGGGACCGCTCCAGATCCGTTGATCCCTGAACCTTGAAATCAACGTTCACCGGCGGAGTCGGATCCCCGAAACCTGGCTGCAAGGAGGTCCCCATGTTCTGGCTGTTCGTGGTCGCGCTCTGGGTCGCGATGCTGGTCTCGCCGATCGCCCTGCTGATCGCCTTCCTCCCCGCCGGCCGGGAGTGCCCGCGGTGTGGCTCCGAAACGCTGAGCATCCGCTCCAGGCTCCTCCACCCGATCCGCCGGTTCCTGCACCAGCGCTGGTGCATGTCGTGCGGCTGGGAGGGGATGATGCGGCAGACCGCCTGGCCCCGCACCCCGGTGCCCCAGGTGGAGACGGTGGATCCCACGCCCTTCGAGGCGGACGACGACGCGGCGTGGCGCGGAGGGAAGGAGGCCTGAGGGCCTCCCCCGGCGGCACATACGCGAAGACGAAGCGCCCGCTCCCGCCGGCAGACCGGCCCGGGAGCGGGCGCTTCGCTTTTCCCCTTACTCTTCCTCTTCCGACTCTTCCACCTGCTCCCCGGACGCCGCGCCCCCCACGGTGACGCAGACCACCCGCGCCGGGTCGAAGTGCTCCCGCGAGACGGCCAGGATGTCTTCGGCGGTGACCGCCTCCACCTGCTCCGGGAAGCGCTCCCAGTAGTCGCGCGGCAGGCCGTACGCTTCCAGCGTGGCGAAGCGGCTGGCGACGCGCGCCGGGGTCTCGAAGGCGCGGGGGAGGGAAAGGATCAGCGCGTCCTTGGCCCGCCGCAATTCCTCTTCCGGGACCGGCTCGGTCATCATCCGCCGCATCTCCCCCAGCATCTCCTCCACCGCCCGCGGGGTGAACTCGCCCTCCACCGCGGTCTCGGCCACCCACCCGCCCGGCGCGACTCCGGCCGAGAAGGCGGAGCGGACGCCGTACGTCCACCCCTTGTCCTCGCGCAGGTTGGAGCCGAGCCGCCCCAGGATGGTGCTCCCCCCCAGGATGTAGTTGGCGACCGAGGCGACCACCCAGCGCGGGTCGGTGCGCACCATCCCCGTCCCGGCGATGCGGATCTCCCCCTGCGCCGAGTCGGGCCAGGGGATCTCCACCCGCTCCCCGGCGCAAGCCGGGCGGGCCGGCGCGGCGGGGTAGGCGACCGGCTCCGCGCCCCCGGTCCAGTGCGCGAAGGCGGACTCCAGCAGCGCCCGCAGCTCCGCCGGGTCGAAGTCGCCCGCGGCCACCAGGAACGCCCCCTCCGGCCGGAAGCGCGCCGCGTGGAAGGCGGCCAGCGCCTCCCGCGGCACCGCCCCGACCCCCTCCGCCGTCCCGAAGGAGGGGCGGCCGTACGGGTGCCCCTCGCCGTACACCTCCGCCAGGGTGCGGTCGTCGGCGACGTTGGCGGGCTCGTCCTGGCGCGCCTCGAAGGCGTCCAGCATCTCGGCGCGCACCCGCTCCGTCTCGTCCTCGGGGAACGTCGGGCGGGTGACGATCTCGGCCAGGAGCGGGATCCCCTCGTCGAGCGTCCCCGCCAGCAGCGTCATCTCCACCTCGGCGAAGTCGTGCCCCGCGTGCGCGCCCACCGACGCGCCCAGCGCGTCGATGCGGGCGTTGAGCGCGGTGGCGTCGTACCCCCGCGTCCCCTCGGTCAGGAGAGAGGCCACCAGCGCGGCGGTCCCGGGGTACTCGGCCGGGTCCGCGGACGAGCCGGCGGGGAGCACCAGCCGGAGCGCCACCTGCGGGATCCCGGCGCGGGGGAGGAACACCACCCGCGCCCCGTTGGGGAGGGTCCACCGCTCCGGGACCGGGACGCGGGGAACCGGCGGCGCCCCGAGCGCCGGGGCGGGGAGGACGCGGGGCGCGGCGGCGTTATGCGGCATCCTGCACCTCCCCGGCCGCGGGGACCACCACCACCGTCGCGCCGCGCTCCGGGCGCAGGTACTCGGCGGCGACGCGGCGCACGTCCTCCGGGGTGACGTCGGCGTACGCCGCCATCACCTCGTCGAAGCGCCCCGGGTCGCCCAGCGTCGTGGCCGCGTAGGCCAGGGACTCGGCGCGCTCCTCCACGTTGGCGAGCTGCGCCACCTGGTCGCGGCGCGTCCGGCGCACGGCGGCCACCACCTCGTCCTCCGAGACGCCGTTCTCCACCACCTCCGCGACCACCCGCTCGAAGGCTTCCTCCAGCCGCTCGGCGGGGATCCCGGTGCGCGCGGTGGCCACGATCCCGAAGACGGCCTCCAGCTCGGTCGGGTACAGGTAGGTGTCCACGTCCTGCGCGATCCGCCCCTCGCGCACCAGCGCGCGCTGCATGCGGGAGCTTTCCCCGTCGGAAAGGAGGTAGGCGAGCACGTCGAGCGCCACCCAGTCCGGAGTGCCGTACCCGGGGACGGCGAAGGCGCGGTACACCCGCGGGAAGGAGACCCGGTCGGGCATGGTCTCGCGCCGGTGCCCGGCCGCGGGCTCCACGCTCTCGCCCTCGCGCCGCGGGAGCGCCGGACCGGCCGGGAGGTCACCGAAGTAGCGCTCTGCCAGCGCGAACGCCTCCTCCGGCCCGATGTCCCCCGCGAAGACCAGCACCGAGTTGCTGGGGGTGTAGTACGTCCCGTAGAATGTGCGCATGTCGTCCAGGGTCATCGCCTCCAGGTCGGCGACGTACCCGATGGTGGGCCACCCGTACGGGTGCCCGTCGGGGAAGAGGAGCTCGCTCAGCCGCTCGTCGGCCAGCCCGTACGGGCGGTTCTCGTAGGATTGGCGCCGCTCGTTGATCACCACGCCGCGCTGCAAGTCCAGCTTCTCCTGGTCCAGCACGGACAGGAAGTGCGCCATCCGGTCGCGCTCCAGCCAGAGCGGGAGCTCCACGGCGTGCGAGGGGACGGTCTCGTAGTAGTTGGTGCGGTCCAGCCAGGTGGAGCCGTTGTTGCTCCCGCCGGCGCGCTCCAGCAGGTCGTCGAAGGCGCCCTTGGGGGCGTGCTCCGACCCCTCGAACATCAGGTGCTCCAGGAGGTGCGCCAGCCCCGTCCTCCCCGGGACTTCGTGCCGCGAGCCGGCGTGGTACATGAGGTGCACGGCCACGATGGGAGAGGCGCGGTCTTCGTGCACGACGATGCGCATCCCGTTGCCGAGCGTGTGCGCCCGGAAGGGGATGGTGATGGACGGTATGGAAGAACGGGACACTTGGGTCGTCGGTCGCTGTGGTCGTGTTGATGCCGTGTTTCGGAGCCGCGGCGGGGCTGCAAGGGATGCGCCCGGCGGGCCGGCGGACCGAATCTAACACATCGCGGGGGTGAGGGAGAAAGGGCCGCCCGGGCCCCGCGACGGGCCCGGCCGCCTTGCGACCGCCACGGACCACCCCTCATACTGAGCCCCACTCCCGTGCACGTCCCCGATCCTCCCCCGACACGGAGCCTTCCATGCTGATCCCCCGCTACTGGCGCAGGGCCGACTCGCAGGCGACCACCCCGGACGGCAGGCGCATCCACTTCCACGTCTGGCGCGGCTCCCGGAGCAGCGAGGGCGAGGCCGCGACGCTCGCCGAGGAGGCCATCGGGCGGATCGCGGCCCGCATCGCGGCCGGGGAGGGGTTCCCGGAGCGGTACTCGTACGGGGACCGCCCGCTCCGCGAGGAGGTCGAGCGCGAGTTCCCCGCGGCGGACGGGGGCGACGCGCCGGAGGCCGCGATCACCCGCAACTCCTACGGCGCGCTGGTGCTGAACGCCGCCCGCGTCTTCTTCATCGACGTGGACGTGCCGCGCGCGGAGAAGCCCGTCGCCGTCTCTTCCTCCTCTTCCTCTTCGCTGTGGAGCCTGATCGAAGGGGTGCTGGGGAGGGAGCGGATCGATGCGCTGCCGGGCGTGCTGCTGTCGCTGCTGGAAAGCGTGCTCGGCCCCCGCGGCTCCGTGGCTCCGGCCGCCCCCTCGGCGTCGGCGGATTCCGCATCTCCCGCTCTCGACCGTCTGCGCCGCTGGATCTCCTCGCACCCGGACTGGCGTGTGCGCGTCTACCGGACGCACTCGGGGCTGCGCTACCTGGTCACGCACGCCCTCTTCACCCCCACGGACGCGGCGGCGCAGGAGGCGATGACCGCGCTGGGGGCCGACCCGCAGTACGTCCGCCTCTGCCGCGCGCAGAAGAGCTTCCGCGCCCGGCTGACGCCGAAGCCCTGGCGCGTGGGGGTGGAGAACCCCCCGGTGCGCTTTCCGTTCGAGTCGCCGGGCGACGAGCGCGCGATGCGGGAGTGGGAGGCCCGCTACGACCGCGCCTCACAGGGGTACGCGAGCTGCCGGCTGCTGGAGGAGCTGGGCGGGGGCGGGGAGCACCCGGAGGTCGCGCCGCTGCGCGCCCTGCACGACGAGCGCACCCGGGCCGGGTCGAGCCTCCCGCTCGCGTGAGTGCCCGACGCTCCGGGCCCGAACCCTGCAAAGCCGGCCGAGGATGAGCCAACCCGATCCGGAAGACTTCCCCACGCTCCCCACGCACGGGCAGCGCACGCTCCTGGCCGTGCTCCGCCGTCTCCCGCAGGGGGCGCTGAGCCGCGCCTTCGGGCGCGTGGCGGACGTCCCCCTTCCGCGCCCGCTCCGGCGCGCGGTGCTGGGCGCTTTCGCGCGCGGCGTGGGCGCCGACCCGTCCGAGGCGGAGCTTCCGCTGGAGGAGTACCCGACGCTCAACCGCTTCTTCACGCGCAGGCTGCGCGAGGGGGCGCGGACGTGGCCGGACGACCCGTCGGTGGCGGCGTGCCCGGTGGATGGGGTGACGGGGCAGGTGGGGACGGTCACCGGTGGGCGGGCGATCCAGGCCAAGGGGCGCTGGTACTCGGTGGGGGAGTTGCTGGACGACCCGGTGGCGGGGGAGCGCTACGAGGGCGGCGCCTTCGTCACCATCTACCTGAGCCCGCGCGACTACCACCGCATCCACTCGCCGTGCGGAGGCACCATCCCGGTGGCGCGGCACGTCCCGGGGGCGCTCCTCCCGGTGAACGTCCCGGCGGTGATGCACCTCCCCGACCTGTTCGTCCGCAACGAGCGGCTGATCACCTACGTGGACGGGCCGCTGGGGCGGGTGGCGGCGGTGGCGGTGGGGGCCTACAACGTGGGGCGGATCTCGGCGGCGTTCGACGCGGAGTGGAACGCGCCCCCGGGGCGGAGCGCCTGGGTGACCAACCGGCGCGGCGCGGAGGCAGCGACGCGCCGGTACGATCCCCCCGTTTCCATAAAGCAGGGGGACGAGATCATGACTTTCCACCTGGGGTCGACGGTGGTGCTCCTGTTCGAGCGGGGGCGGGTGGCGCTGGAGCCGGGCTTGGAAGCGGGGATGGCGATGCGGCTGGGGCAGGCGCTGGGGCGGGGGGAGGTCCGGTAAGCGTCGCCGATTCCGGTGAACCGGCGGGCGTACTTCGGGCGGAATCCGTTCTGTCCGTGACGGCTCGATCCGGGCCGCCCGGCTGGTTCCTTACGACCGTGGAGAGTGCCATGTCTGCACGCCTGCCTTCCGGGGTGTTGGTCGGTCTGCTCGCCGGAGTGCTGTTCTACCTGAACGCGCTCATCCCCTACAGCCACGCATGGCCGCTCCTCTGGCCGCTGTTCGGGGGCGCTTTCGCGGTGCTGTCCTCCGCGCGCATGAAGGAAGAGCGGGTGAGCTTCGGACAGGGGATCAAGCACTCGGCCGGCGCCGGTGTCGTAGCCGGGCTGCTCTTCTTCGCGGCGACGCTTCCGACCCTGTACGCGCTCGCGCAGCCCGCGTTCGAGCAGGTGGACCGCATGCTGGGTGCGGTGGAAGTGCTGGTGCGGGTGAGCGCGGCTGTAGCCCTCAGTCTCGGCGTAGCGGCCCTGCTGGGAGCCGCCGCCTCGGTGGTCGGCGGGGTGCTCGTGCTTCCCGTGGCGCGACGCCTGGCACACTGAGCCGGGCATTACGGGCGACGTAGAGATCGCGGGCTGGTAGGGTATGCCGGTTGCTGCACGTGGACTACGAGCCCCACCTGGAGGGGTTCTACCGCAGTAGTGGCTTTCGGCACACTGCCGCGGGGCTGGTCCAGCTTCAGGCGCCCCCGGAGAACCGCTGACTGAGACGGGCTTCTCCCATCCCCCCGTATCTGCCACTCCCGAGAGACCTCTCGCACATGGCCAGGTGTAACGTTTGCGGCGGAAACGCCGGCTTCATGGAGTCCACCT
>JAFAYN010000491.1 GCA_019240375.1 Gemmatimonadota bacterium | reverse complement strand
GCCGCCGACACCGCGGTGCACTTCTCCGGCGTCCCGGAGCGGATGAAGCCCCCGCTCGACGTCCCCTTCGACACCGGCCTCTGGCGCGCCATCGAGCGGGCGGCGCGCGAGCGCGACCCCGGCGCGACGGTGACCCCGTCCATGAGCACCGGGGGGACCGACCGCCCCACCTACCGGGCGCTGGGGATCGTCACCTACGGCTTCGGCCCCTTCCGCACCGATGAGGCGGAGGCGGCCCGCCGCGGCGCGCACGGCAACGACGAGCGGATCTCGGTGGAGAACCTGGGCTTCGGGGTGCGCTTCCTGTACGACGTGATCCGCTACGTGCAGTAGGCGGGCTCTCGCTCCCCGTCCTCTTCCACGACGTTTCTCCGGGAACACCCTTCCACGTTCACCGGGTCCCCGTGCGGGGCCCGCGCTGGTCCCCGGCTTGCGTAGGTGAGGGTCCCCCGTCCGCTCCGGAAGCGGACGGGGAGATCCCTCAACCCGTACGCACGCAAGGTCATGCGCAAGCTCCTCGTCCTCCTCTGGACGATCGCCCTGCTCCCGGTCCTCCCGCTCGCCGCGCAGGGACCCGACTCCACCCGCACCGCGCGCGACCGGCTGTTCCGGCGAGGCGACGCCCTGTTCGCGGCCGGCTTCGTGCTCGGCACCGCGGCGCTGGCGCCCGCGGACCGCTACCTGGCCCACCGGATCCAGGACTCCACCTTCCAGGCCGTCGCGAAGCTGCACCGGGCCGCGACCGCCATCGAGACGCTGGGGCGCCCGGGCGCGCTGGTGATCTCCGGGGCGATGTTCCTCACGGGCAAGCTCACCGGGTACGATGGGATGGCCCACGTGGGGCTGAGCGGCGCGGAGGCGCTGATCGCGGCGGAGGTGCTCACCCGCGGGATCAAGGGGGTGGCGGGGCGTGGGCGGCCGTACGTGGACATCGACGACCCGTACAACTTCCACTTCGGCCGTGGGTACGGGAACCAGGCGCGGGCGTCCTTCCCCTCGGGGCACGCGGCGCACGCCTTCGCGGCGGCGGCGGTGTTCACCGCGGAGACGGCGCGCTCGTCGCAGCCGGGGCTCCGGTGGGTGGTGGGGCCGGTGCTGTACGGCGGAGCGACGCTGGTGGGGATCTCCCGCATGTACGACAACAAGCACTGGGCGAGCGACATCCTGGCCGGCGCGGCGGTCGGCACCTTCACCGGGCTGACGGTGGTGCGGGCCCGCCACCGCGCCCCGGTGCGGGACGCCTCCGGATCTCCCGCGCCCGCCGTGCGGATCGGGATCAACGGACACGGGCGGCCGTTCGTCTCGCTGGCTCCCTGACCCCGTCCAGGGCCGTCCGACATCCGTTTCTCTCCTCCTCTCCCGGAGGGCCACGACCGCCACGAAAGTGACACGCCGCGCCGCTTTGAGAGGCTGGCGCAGGGGGTGTCCACCCCTTGCGCGGAGCCGTCGCGCGGGTATAGCTTGTCGGGAACTAAGTCGGGCGGGAGCGCGGCGATCCTGCCCCGCGGCGCCACCCTGGCGGCGCCTCGTTTCGACTCGGCTCGAATTCGCGCGAGAGCCCCGTATTGCCCCCGCGAGGCGGGCGGCACACCGGGCCTTCTGCGAATATTTTGCGCCTGTCGCTGTGAAGGCGGCGCTCCGTACACGACCGGCCGCGTCTTCGGGGACAGGGAGGGCCGCCCCTCCGGCACCGGCGCCCCTTCCGCGGGTCCGCGAACGTAAAGAACCACCTTTCCAGCCCATGCAACTGCGTCTCGGCGTCTCCACCCTGGTCGAGCTCCTCCGCCTGCGGGCGAGCGAGGAGCCCGACTTCCGCGCGTACACCTTCCTCGTCGACGGCGAGCTGGAAGAGGTGCACGTCACGTACGGGGAGCTGGACCGCCGCGCCCGCGCCATCGCCGCGCGCCTCCAGGAGATGGGGGCCGCGGGCGAGCGCGCCCTCCTGCTGTACGCGCCCGGGCTGGAGTACGTCACCGCCCTGTTCGGCTGCTTCTACGCCGGGGTCGTCGCCGTCCCCATCTACCCCCCGCGGCGCAACAAGGCCACCCCGCGCCTGCAGAGCATCATCGTCGACTGCGATCCCTCGCTGGTCCTGACCACCCCGGACCTGGTGGCCGAGGCGGAAAAGCTGGCGGAGCTGATGCCCGAGCTGGCCCCCATGCGCTGGCTGGCGACCGAGGAGGTCCCCGACGCCGAGGCGGAGCGGTGGACCGACTCCGGGCTGGTGTGGGACGACGTCGCCTTCCTGCAGTACACCTCCGGCTCGACGGGGAACCCCAAGGGGGTGATGGTCTCGCACGGGAACCTGATCCACAACTTCCACGTGATCGAGACGCTCACCGGGTTCACCCCCGAGGAGCGCTCGGTGATCTGGCTCCCGCCGTACCACGACATGGGGCTGATCGGCGGGATCCTCCAGCCGATGTACACCCGCTACTGGGCGGCGCTGATGGCCCCGGTGGCCTTCGTGCAGCGCCCGGCGCGCTGGCTGGAGGCGATCACCCGCTACCGCGCCACGACCAGCGGCGGCCCCAACTTCGCCTACGAGCTGTGCGTCCACGCCATCTCGCCGGAGGACCGGGCGAAGCTGGACCTGTCGAGCTGGACGCTCGCCTTCAACGGCGCGGAGCCGGTGCGCGCCGAGACGCTGGACGCCTTCACCAAGACCTTCGGACCGCTGGGTTTCCGCCGCGAAACCTTCTATCCCTGCTACGGGCTGGCCGAGGGGACGCTGATGGCGACCGGGAGCGTCCGCCCCGAACAGCCCAGGGTGCTCCCCGTCGACGCCGAGGCGCTGCAGCGGCACCTGGTCGCCGCGCCCGAGGGGGCGGAGAGCGCGCGCCGGCTGGTGGGGAGCGGACAGTGCGCCCCGGACCAGGAGATCCGCATCGTCGAGCCGGAGTCGATGCGCGAGTGCGCGGGCGACGGGGTGGGCGAGGTGTGGGTGCGCGGGCCGAGCGTGACGCTGGGGTACTGGGGGCGCGAGGAGGAAACGGCCAACACCTTCGGCGCGTACGTCGCCGGGAGCGGCGACGGCCCCTTCATGCGCACCGGCGACCTGGGCTTCCTGGCCCCCGACGGCGAGCTGTACATCACCGGCCGGGTCAAGGACCTGATCATCATCCGCGGCCGCAACCACTACCCGCACGACATCGAGCAGACCACCGCCCGCGCGCACCGCGCGCTCCGCCCCGGCGGGACGGCGGCGTTCAGCGTCGACCGGGGCGGGGAGGAGCGGCTGGTGGTGGTGCAGGAGGTCGGGCGCCAGTGCACTGGCCCCGACCTGGAGGAGATCGCCGGGGCGATCCGCGCCGCCGTGGCGCGCGAGCACGAGCTGCAGGTGTACGCGGTCGCGCTGGTCAAGCCGGGCGTGGTCCCCAAGACCTCCAGCGGCAAGATCCAGCGCCTGGGGTGCCGCGCCGACTTCCTGAGGCAGCGGCTCCCGGTGCTCGGCGTCAGCGTCCTGGACGAGGGGCCGGTCGCCACCGACGCCTCCGCCGGTCCCGTGATCTCGCGCGACCTGCTGGAAGCGGCCGACCCGGCGACGCGGCCGGGGATGGTGACCGAGTTCCTGCACGCGCAGGCCGCCCGGGTGCTGGGCGTGGCCGCCGAGCGGATCGACCCGGCGCAGCCGCTGGTGACGCTGGGGATCGACTCGCTGATGGCCGCCGAGCTGAAGACGACCATCGAGACGTCGCTCGGAGTCCCCGTCGCGCTCCCGCGCCTGCTGGACGAGGTGGGGATCGACGCGCTGGCGGCCGAGCTGCTGGAGGAGATGCGCCTCCCCGCGCCGGGCGAGGCCGCCTCCGAGCGCACGGCGAAGCTGATGTTCGTGGCGCGCCCGGACGTGCTCCCGCTCTCCTTCGCGCAGGAGCGGCTCTGGTTCCTGGACGTCCTCCAGCCGGGGAGCGCGGCGTACAACATCCCGGTGGCGCTGCGGATCTCCGGCTCTCTCGACGTGGCGGCGCTGGAGCGCGCCCTGGGCGAGATCGTGCGCCGCCACGAGACGCTGCGCACCGTCTTCGCCAGCGTGGAAGGGAAGCCGGCGCAGGTCGTCCTCCCCGCGATCCCCTGGGCGCTGCGGACCGACGACGTCTCCACCCTCCCGGAGGAAGAACACGAAGCCGCCGCCCGGCGCCTCGCGGAAGAGGAGGCCGCCGCGCCGTTCGACCTGGCCGCGGGGCCGCTGGTGCGCGCCCGGCTGGTGCGGCTGGGCGAGGCCGACCACCTGCTGGTGGTGACGATGCACCACATCGTCAGCGACGGGTGGAGCACCGGGGTGCTGGTCCGCGAGCTGGGCGCGCTGTACCCGGCCTTCCGCGACGGGAGCGGGTCGCCGCTCGCGCCGCTCCCCATGCAGTACGCCGACTGGGCGATCCGCCAGCGCGAGCGCCTGCGCTCCGAGACGGTGGAGGAGCAGCTGGGGTACTGGCGCGAGCGGCTGCGCGGGATGACGCCGCTCCCGCTCCCGACCGACCACCCGCGCCCGCCGACGCAGAGCTTCCGCGGCGCGACGCACCGCTTCGAGGTCCCGGCGGAGGTGATGGAAGGGGTGCGCGCCCTGGCCCGCGCCGAGGGGGCGACGACCTTCATGGCGCTCCTCGCCGGGCTGGACCTCCTCCTGTCCCGCTACGCCGGAGAGCGCGACGTGGCGGTGGGGACCACCGTGTCCAACCGCGACCGCGCCGAGGTGTTGGGGCTGATCGGGCTGTTCGTGAACACCCTGGTGCTGCGGACCGACGTGGCGCCGGAGGCCGGCTTCCGCGAGCTGCTGGGCCGAGTGCGGAGCACCGCGCTGGAAGCCTTCGCCCGCCAGGACGTCCCCTTCGAGCGGCTGGTGGAGGAGGTGCAGCCGGAGCGCGACCTGAGCCGCAACCCGCTCTTCCAGGTCATCATCGCGCCGCAGAACACCGCCCTCGAGCCGGTGGAGCTGTCCGGGACCACGCTGACGCCCGCGCCGCTGGACGGCGGCACCTCGATCCTCGACCTGACGCTCTTCACCTGGGAGCGGAGCGGGGGCGCGCTGGCCGCGGCGCTGGAGTACGCCACCGACCTGTTCGAGGCCGACACCATCGAGCGGATGGCGGCGCACTGGGTGGAGCTGCTGCGCTCCGTCGCCGCCGACCCGGACCGCCCCGCGGCGGAGGTGCCCTTCCTGCGCCCCGCCGAGCGCGCGCAGGTGATGGAGGTGTGGAACGACACCGCGCGCGACTACCCGGAGCGCTGCCTGCACGAGCTGTTCGCGGAGCAGGCGGCCCGCACCCCGGACGCCGTGGCGCTCCGCTTCCAGGGGCGCTCGGTCACCTACGCCGAGCTGGACCGGCGCGCCAACCGGCTGGCCCACCACCTCCGCGCGCTGGGCGTCGGCCCGGAGCGCCGGGTAGGGCTCCGCATGGAGCGCACGCCGGAGCTGGTGGTGGCGATGCTCGCCACGCTGAAGGCCGGCGGGGCGTACATCCCGCTCGACACCGCCTTCCCGCCGGAGCGGGTGGAGTACATGCTGGACGACGCGGGCGCGGCGCTGGTGGTGACGCAGGCTCACCTCGCCGACCGCCTCCCCGCCGAGATCCCCCGCGTGCTGGTGGACGAGGAGGCGGAAGCCGTCGCCGCCCGCCCCGACACCGCTCCCGAGAGCGGCGCCAAGCCTGGGAACCTGGCGTACGTGCTGTACACCTCCGGCTCCACGGGCCGTCCCAAGGGAGTGCAGATCGAGCACCGCAGCGCCTCGCACGTCGTGCACTTCATCCGCGAGATGATCCGCGACGAGGACCGCGCCGTGGTGCTGGGCTCCACCTCCATCAACTTCGACGTCAGCATCGCCGAGATCTTCGGCACCCTGTGCTGGGGCGGGACGCTGGTGCTGGTGGAGAACGTGCTGGAGCTGCCGCGGGTGGCGGACGAGGGGATCCGCACCGTGGCGGCCGTCCCCAGCGCGGTGGCCGAGCTGCTGCGCGCGGGCGGCATCCCGGCGAGCGTGCGCGCCTTCGACCTGGGCGGGGAGCCGGTTCCCGCCTCGCTGGCGAGCGACCTGCACTCCCTCCCGCACGTGGAGCGGGTGCTGAACCTGTACGGCCCCACCGAGGACACCACCTACTCCACCTGGTCGGAGATCGCGCCGGGCGAGACGCGGGTGCGCATCGGGCGCCCGGTCGCCAACTCGCGGGTCTACGTGCTCGACCCGGCCGGGAACCCGGCTCCCGTGGGCGTGGAGGGCGAGGTGTTCCTGGCCGGGGCGGGGGTCTCGCGCGGTTATCACAACCGCCCGGACTTGACCGCCGAGAAGTACCTCCCGGACCCGTTCTCGGAGATCCCGGGCGCGCGCCTGTACCGCACCGGCGACCGCGGGCGCTGGCTGGCGAGCGGCGAGCTGGACTACCTGGGCCGCATCGACCAGCAGGTCAAGGTGCGCGGCTTCCGCATCGAGCCCGGCGAGATCGAGAGCGTCCTCCGTGCCCACTCCTCCGTCGAGGAGGCGGTGGTGCTCGCGCGGCAGACCGGCGGGGAAACGCGGCTGGTGGCGTACCTCCTCCCGGCCGACGAGGGGCACCGTCCGGCCGCGGCGGAGCTGCGCGAATCGCTCCGCGAGCACCTCCCGGACTACATGGTCCCCTCGGCGTTCGTGGTGATGGACGCCTTCCCGCGCACCCCCAGCGGAAAGACCGACCGACGCGCGCTTCCCGAGCCGGTTGTCGACGCGCTGGAGCAGCGCGAGGGGTACGCCGCGCCGCGGACTCCCACCGAGGAGGTGATCGCCGCCGTGTGGGCCGAGGTGCTGGGACTGGAGCGGGTGGGGATCCACGACGACTTCTTCGACCTGGGCGGCCATTCCCTGCTGGGAGCGCAGCTGGTCGCCCGGGTGCGCGACGCGCTGGGCGCCGACCTCCCCATCCGGGCGCTCTTCGACGCCTCCACCGTCGCCTCCCTCGCCGAGCGGGTGGATGAGGCGCTGCGGGCCGCCAGCGGGGTGGAGCGTCCCCGGCTGGCCCCGGTGGAGCGCGACGCGGTGGCGCGGCTCCCCCTCTCCTTCGCGCAGGAGCGGCTCTGGTTCCTGGACCGGCTGCGCCCGGGGAGCTCCGCGTACAACATGCCGGCGGCGCTCCGCTTCGCCGGGCCGCTGGAGGTGGACGCGCTGCGCCGCGCGCTGGACGAGATCGTCCGGCGGCACGAGGCGCTCCGCTCCCGCTTCCTGAGCGAGCG
>JAFAYN010000284.1 GCA_019240375.1 Gemmatimonadota bacterium | reverse complement strand
CCGCCGCAACGAGTACGTGGCGATCATGGGGCCCTCCGGCTCCGGCAAGTCCACCTTCATGAACCTGATCGGCTGCCTCGACTCCCCCTCGGCGGGGGAGTACATCCTCAACGGGCAACCGGTGGCCGGGATGAGCGACGACCAGCTGGCGCGGGTGCGCAACCGGGAGATCGGCTTCGTCTTCCAGACCTTCAACCTCCTCCCGCGCAGTACGGCGCTGGAGAACGTGGAGCTCCCGCTGGTCTACGCGGGCGTGGGGAAGCAGGAGCGGCGCGAGCGGGCCCTGGAGGCGCTGCGGTCGGTGGAGCTGGGCACGCGGGTGGACCACCGCCCCAACGAGCTTTCGGGCGGGCAGCGGCAGCGCGTCGCCATCGCGCGGGCGCTGGTGAACACGCCGGCCATCCTCCTGGCGGACGAGCCGACGGGGAACCTGGACTCGCGCACCTCGGAGGAGATCATGGCGCTCTTCGCGCGGCTGCACGGGGAGGGGCAGACGGTGATCATGGTCACGCACGAGCCGGACATCGCCGCGCACGCCGAGCGGGTGGTGGTGCTCAGGGACGGCACCATCCACAGCGACCGCCGCAACGCCACGGCCGGGCACGCTCCGCCGCGGGTGGCGGTGCCGGCGCTGGTGGGGGTCTGATCCCGTGAACCTGAGCGAGGCGATCCGGGCGACGCTCTGGACCATCCGCACCCAGAAGATGCGCGCCTTCTTCACGGTCCTGGGCACCGTGATGGGAGTGACCTTCCTGATCGCGGTCATCACCCTGATCGAGGGGATGAACTCGTACATGGAGAAGCAGGTCGCCGCGCAGATCTTCGGCTTCAACACCGCCACGCTGTCGCGCCGCCCCTCCATCAACGTGGAAACCGACCCCGCGATCGTCCGCGAGTACGAGCGGCGCCCCCGCCTCACCTTCGCGGACGCCGAGTGGCTCGCCGCGCGCATGGAGACGCCCGGCTTCTTCACGGTCGTTTCGCAGAGCTTCGGGCAGGTGCGCGGCCCGGACGGGACGACCGTGGATCGGGTGATGGTGAGCGGGGCCTCCGGCACCTACTTCCGCGTCCGCGACCTGGCCGTGGAGGAGGGCCGCATCTTCACCGAGGACGAGGCCGACCGTGGCCAGCCGGTGGTGGTGATCGGGCGCGAGGTGGCGGACAGGCTCTTCGAGGAGACCAACCCGGTGGGACGTACCGTGTGGATGGCGGGGACTCCCTTCCGGGTAGTGGGCGTGCTGGAAAAGCAGGGCTCGGTCCTCGGCCTTTCGATGGACAACGTGGCGATCGCCCCGGTGCGCTCGGCGATCAACGGCTCCGTGAAGCCGCGCAACTCGGCGGACCAGATCATCTTCAAGGTGCCGGAGCCCGACCTCCTCGCCCCGGCGGTGGCCGAGATCGAGGGGCTGATGCGCATCCGGCGGCGGCTGCACCCCGACACGGACAACGACTTCGAGGTCGAGACCCCCGACGCCGCGATCGGATTCTGGAAGCGGTTCAGCGGGATCATCCTGGTCGCCCTCCCCGCGCTGGTGGGGATCTCCCTGCTGGTGGGCGCCGTGGTCATCATGAACATCATGCTGGTGGCGGTCACCGAGCGGACGCGCGAGATCGGGCTGCGCAAGTCGCTGGGGGCCAAGCCGCGCGACATCCTCCTCCAGTTCCTGGTGGAGGCCGGGACGCTCTCCGGCGCGGGCGGCGTGCTGGGGATCGCGGCGGGGGCGGGGCTCGCGGCGCTGGTCGCGGCCGTGTCCCCGCTCCCGGCGCGCCTGGCTCCCTGGTCGGTGGCCCTTTCGCTCGCGCTGGCCGTGGGGGTGGGGCTCGCGGCGGGGGTGTACCCCGCGCAGCGGGCCGCGCGGCTGGACCCCATCACCGCGCTCCGCAAGGACTAGGGCCATGAACCTGACCTCGGTCCGCGAGGGCGCCGGGATGGCGCTGGACGCGCTCCGCTCCAACCGGGCCCGCGCGGCGCTGACCATCCTGGGGATCGTCATCGGGGTGGCCACGGTGGTGGCGATGGCCGCGGTGATCGGCGGGGTGCGCGGCTCGGTGATGCGCGACTTCGAGTCGATGGGGCCCGACAACTTCGTCGTGGCGCGCTACGACCGGAGCAAGGTGCAGGTGGTCAACGACGGGAGCCGTCCCGCGTGGGAGGGGACGCCCCGCATCACCGACGCCGAGGCGAGGCGCCTCGCCGAGCTCCCGTCGCTGCGCTCGGTGACCCGGTCCGTCCGGGCCACGGTGGACGTCCGCAACGGCCCCGTGCGGATCACCGGGATGGACGTGCGGGGGAGCGGAGCCGACTGGCCCACCTACACGCGCGGCGACATGGTGGCCGGGCGCAACTTCCTCCCCTCCGAGGTGGAGCGGTCGGCGCTGGTGGCGGTGCTCTCCGAGAAGACGGCCGAATCGGTCTTCGGGCGCGAGGACGCCGTCGGGCGGCAGCTGCAGGTGGGGCCGGCGCGCTTCACCGTGGTGGGGGTCTACCGCAAGGACCCCGACCTGTTCTCCTCCGCCTCGGCGGAGCAGTGGCTGGTGGTCCCGCACACCAGCGCGCGCAAGCACCTCCAGGTCAGCGAGGAGTGGTCGGAGCTGCAGGTGGTTCCCGCCGCCGGCGTTTCCCAGGAGCAGGCGATGGACGAGGTGACGGCCGCCCTGCGCGAGGCGCGCGGGCTCCGCCCCACGGAGGAGAACGACTTCGCCCTGATCCGGCAGGAAGCCTTCTCCGACACCTTCGACCAGATGACCGCGGCCTTCTTCGTGGTGATGCTCGTCCTCTCGTCCATCGGGCTGGTGGTGGGCGGGGTGGGGGTGGTGGCGATCATGATGATCTCGGTCACCGAGCGGACCCGCGAGATCGGGGTGCGCAAGGCGCTGGGAGCCACCCGCCGCGAGATCCTCTGGCAGTTCCTGGTGGAGTCGGTCACCATGACCGTGCTGGGGGGGATGGTCGGGCTCGCGGTGGGGGGCGGCGGGGCCCTCCTCCTGTCCGCCGTTTCCCCGATCCCCGCGCAGGTCCCGCTCTGGTCGGTGGTGGCGGGGATCGCCGTGTCGGCGGTCACCGGGATCGGCTTCGGGCTGTACCCCGCCAACCGCGCCGCCCGCCTCCATCCCGTGGAGGCGCTCCGCTACGAGTGAACCCACCCCGGTCCGGCTCTCCTCCCCAGCGCCCGGTACGCCGGCGTGCTCGCATCGTTTACGTCAGGAAAAACTCACCCGCGCGGATCTGCCGCGCACCTTTCCCCTCCGGGGCTACACCAGGGAGACTTCCATGAAGCATGCAGAGGAGCAGGCGACGTTCGACTACATCGTGCTCGGCGCGGGTCCGGCCGGGGTGCAGATGGGCTACTGCCTGGAGCAGGCCGGGCACAGCTACACCCTCCTGGAGGGGGGCGACTCGCCCGGCACCTTCTACAAGACCTTTCCGCGGCACCGCACGCTGATCTCGTCCAACAAGGTCTACACCGGGTTCGACGACCCGGAGATGAACATGCGCTGGGACTGGAACTCGCTCGTCAGCGACAGCCCGGAGATGCTGTTCAAGAACTACAGCACCCGGTACTTCCCCCCCGCAGACGACCTGGTTCGCTACCTGGGCGACTTCGTGCGGCACTTCGGCATCCGGGTGCGCTACAACACGCGCGTGGCCCGGGTCACGAAGGTGGACGGCGAGTTCGTGCTGACGGACACGGAGGGGAACACGTACCGGGCGAAGCGGGTGGTGGTCGCCACCGGCTACTCGCGGCCGTACCAGCCGGAGATCCCGGGCTTCGAGCTGACCGAGAGCTACAACGAGGTCAGCGTCGATCCGGCGGACTTCATCAACCAGCACGTGCTGATCGTCGGCAAGGGGAACTCCGCGTTCGAGACGGCGGACAACCTGATCCCCACCGCGGCGGTGATCCACGTCATCAGCCCGTCGCCGGTCAACCTGGCCTGGAAGACCCACTTCGTGGGCCACCTGCGCGCCGTCAACAACAACTTCCTGGACACCTACCAGCTCAAGTCGCAGAACGCGATCCTCGACGCCACCATCGAGAAGATCGAGAAGCGCGACGGCCGCTACGTGGTGTCGGTGAGCTACACCCACGCCAACGGCGAGCGCGAGGAGCTGTTCTACGACCGCGTCATCTCCTGCACGGGGTTCCGCTTCGACGCGTCGATCTTCGACGAGACCTGCACCCCGGAGCTGGCCATCAAGGACCGCTTCCCGCGGCAGACCAGCGCCTGGGAGTCGACCAACGTCCCAGGGCTGTACTTCGCGGGGTCGCTGATGCACATGCGCGACTTCAAGAAGCACACTTCCGGCTTCATCCACGGCTTCCGCTACAACGTCGTCGCGCTGCACCGGATCCTGGAGGCCCGCTACCACGCCCGTCCGCTCCCGCGCCGCTCGATCGAGGCGACGGTGGAGGGGCTGACGGAGGCGGTGGTGGCGCGCGTGAACCGCAGCTCGGCGCTCTGGCAGCAGTTCGGCTTCCTGGGCGACGCGCTGGTGGTGGCAGAGGACGGCACGGCGGAGCACTTCGAGGAGCTTCCCGTGGACTACATCCACGACGGCGAGATCGGCCGCAGCGCCCACTACTACGTGGTGACGCTGGAGTTCGGGAAGATCGTCGGCGACCCCTTCGCCGTGGAGCGCAACCCGGACCCGGACTACGCGAGCCGGAGCACCTTCCTGCACCCGGTGGTGCGTCGCTACCGCGGCATCACGCTCCTGTCGGAGGTCCACATGATCGAGGACCTGTACGCCGACTGGACCAAGGAGGAGATGCACCTCGTCCCGCTGCGCGCCTTCTTCGAGGCGTCGATGGCGGCCGAGGAGAGCGCCCTGGTGGGCGCGTAGCAGCGATGGGCCGTGTCCCGGGGCTACGGCCCCGGGACACGGCGGCGTGATCGGTTCCACCCTGCGTCGGCCCTCCCGGCCCGACGCGACCTTTCTTCACCGGAGGAGCGGGGCATGAGTCAAGCGGGTCTGGGAGAGCGGGTTCAGCTTCCGTTCGTCCACATCGCCGGTCAGGGGAGCGCGGCGCCGGTCGCCGCGGCCTGCATCCACCACCTGGTGGCGGCGCAGGCGGCCCGGACCCCGCAGGCCGTGGCGGTCGCGGACCCGTGGCGCGCCCTGAGCTACGCGGAGCTGGAGGAGCGCGCCGGGAGGGTGGCGCGGCGGCTCCGCGCGCGCGGCGTCGGACCCGAGTCGCTGGTGGGGATCTGCATGGACCGCTCGGTGGGGATGGTGGCGGCCATGCTCGGGGTGCTCCGGGCGGGGGCGGCCTACGTCCCGCTCGACCCGGCGTACCCCGCCGACCGCATCGAGTACGTGCTGCGCGACGCGGGGGTGCGGGTGGTGCTCACCGAGTCCGCGCTGCGCGGGATCCTCCCGGACACCGGGGCGGAGCTCCTCCTCGCCGACGTGGACGCCGACCCCGCCGGGGAAGGCGAGCCCCTGCCCGCGGCGGGGGTGGACGTCGAC
>JAFAYN010000313.1 GCA_019240375.1 Gemmatimonadota bacterium | reverse complement strand
CAGGGTGAAGATGGCCTGGAAGACCGGGGTGTACGTGAGGCTGCGCTCCACACCCAGCTCCTCCACCAGCCGCTCGAAGGGAAGCTCCTGGTGGGCGTACGCCCCCAGCGCCGCCTCCCGCACCCGCCCCACCAGCTCGGCCCAGGTCGGGTCGCCCTCCAGGTCCGCCCGCAGCGCCAGCATGTTGACGAAGAAGCCGATCAGCCCCTCCGTCTCCCGCCGCGTCCGCCCCGCGATGGGTGTGCCGACCACCACGTCCTCCTGTCCCGCGTACTTCGAGAGCAGCGCCTGCCACGCCGCCAGCAGCGCCATGAACAGCGTCGCTCCCTCGCGCCGCGACAGCGCCCGCAGCCCCTGCGACACCCTGGCCGGAAGCGTGAAGTCGTGGCTCTTCGCCCGCGCGCTCCGCTCCGCGGTGCGAGGGCGGTCGGTGGGGATCTCCAGCAGCGGGGGCGCGTCGGCCAGCCGCTCCCTCCAGTAGGTCAGCTGCGCCTCCAGCACCTCCCCGCCCAGCTGCTCCCGCTGCCAGATGGCGTAGTCCGCGTACTGCACCGGCAGCTCCGGCAGACGCGCTCCGCCGCCGCGTCTGAGGCCCTCGTACAGGGCGGAGACCTCGCGGACCAGCACCTCCATGCTCCACCCGTCGCTGACGATGTGGTGCAGCGTGAAGAGCAGCACGTGCTCCTCGGCCCCCAGGCGCAGCAGCGTGCTCCGCAGCAACGGCCCTCGTGCGAGATCGAACGGGCGCAGCGCCTCCTCCTGTGCCAGCCGCTCGGCGGCGCGCTCCCGCTCCGCTTCCGGCAGGTCAGCCAGGTCGAGGGTCGGCAGCGCCACGCGCAGGGACGGATGCACCACCTGCATGGGGACGCCGCCCCGCTCGGCGAAGACCGTGCGCAGTGTCTCGTGCCTCTCCACCAGCGCGTCCACGCTCCCCCGCAGCGCGCCCGGGTCCAGCCCGCCCCCCAGACGCAGCGCGTAGGGCATGTTGTAGGCGGCGCTCCCCGGCTCCAGGCGGTCCACCAGCCAGAGCCGCTGCTGCGCGAACGAGAGCGGTAGGTCCCTCCCGCGCGGAGCCCGCTCGATGGGAGACGCCACCCGGGCACCGCCACGCAGCGCCTCGACGCGCCCGGCCAGGGCGGCCACGGTGGGTGCCTCGAAGACCGCCCGCAGCGGCAGCTCCACCCCGAACGCCTCCCGCGTACGCGAGACCACCTGGGTGGCCAGCAGCGAGTGTCCGCCCAGCTCGAAGAAGCCCTCCTCCACCCCTACGCGCTCGATCCCCAGCACCTCCGCCCAGATCCCTGCCAGCACCTCCTCCGTGGCCGTGCGCGGCGCCACGTACACTTCCTCCGTCCCCCACTGCGGCGCCGGAAGCGCCCGCCGATCGACCTTGCCGTTGGCGTTCAGCGGCAGCCGCTCCAGCACCACGTACGCGGCCGGCGCCATATACTCCGGCACCCGCGCAGCGACGTGCCTGCGCAGCTCCGCAGCCGTTGGCTCCGCCCCCGCCTCCCCGGTCACGTACGCCACCAGGCGCTTCCTCCCCGGGCCGTCCTCCCGCACCACCACCACCGCCTCGCGCACCTGCGGCAGCGTCAGGAGCACGGCCTCCACCTCCGCCGGTTCGATCCGGAACCCGCGAATCTTCACCTGCTGGTCCTTCCGCCCCAGGTACTCCACTTCGCCGCGTCCATTCCAGCGCACCCGGTCTCCGGTGCGGTACAGGCGGGTCCCGGGCTCCTTCGCGAAGGGGTCCGGGACGAAGCGCTCCGCCGTCAGCGCCGGCTGCCCCAGGTAGCCGCGCGCCACCCCCGCGCCTCCGACGTAAAGCTCCCCGGGGACGCCCACCGGCACCGGCCCGCCCCCTGCGTCGAGCACGTAGAGCGTGGTGTTCCCCAGCGGCCCCCCGATGGGCACCGTGGCCGCCCCGGGCTCCACCCCGCGCACGTGCTGCCAGCTCGCGTAGGTGGTCGTCTCCGTGGGCCCGTAGACGTGCAGCAGCCGCCCGGGCGCACCCTCCTCCAGCACGCGCCGCACGCTCTGCGGGT
>JAFAYN010000229.1 GCA_019240375.1 Gemmatimonadota bacterium | reverse complement strand
GACGGGATCGCCACCATCCAGAAGATGGCCGCACCCTACGCGACCGAGCTGGGGATCCCGGAGGGGACCACCATCCTGGCGATCCTGATCGTGCAGTTCGTGGGGATCCCGTTCGCCTTCCTGTTCGGCGCGCTGGCGGGGAAGCTGGGGGCCAAGCGGTCGATCTTCCTGGGGCTGCTGGCGTACGTGGCGATCAGCATCGTGGGCTTCAACATCCATACTGGGCGGGGGTTCATGATCCTGGCGCTGATGGTGGGGATGGTGCAGGGCGGCACCCAGGCGCTCAGCCGGTCTCTTTTCGCCACCATGATCCCGCGGCACAAGTCGGGGGAGTTCTTCGGGTTCTTCAGCGTGTTCTCGAAGTTCGCGGGGATCTTCGGGCCGCTCCTGTTCGCGGCGGTCATCGGGCAGACGGGGTCCAGCCGGTACGGGATCCTGTCCGTGATCGCGTTCTTCGTGGTGGGGGCGGCGCTGCTGGCGTTCGTGGACCCTGTGGAGGGGGAGCGTGTGGCCCGTGCCGCGGAGGCGGAGGTTCTTGGGGATGTTTCTCGTGTTCCGGAGACGGTCGGGGCGTAGTCGGTTGCTTCCGTGTGGGGGCCGCTCCAGAGCCCGGCGGTACTGCTGCCGGTCTCTTGCGCGGGGCCGGTGAGCCTGCCGATACGGCCGGCAGTCTCCCCGACCGCGGAGGGAGCCCAAACAGCCGGTCTCCCTCCGCAACATCTTCTGGGAAAAGCAGGGAACTACACGAACGGCAACAACAACGCAGGGCGGGCATTCGCGCGAATGCCCGCCCTGCTTCTTTCTCCAGCCGTTGAGCCTTCCCCCAGAATTGGGGGAAGGTGCCGAGCCCGAGCGAGGCGGATGGGGGCGTGCGGTGCTGGGTCAGCGTCGGGGTTCAGCCGGCACTATAGCCCCCTCCCCCGGCCCCTCCCCCACGAGTGGGGAGGGGAGCACTACGGCTTCTGTCCGTGGATGATAACCGCTTGTTTGCCTTGCAGTTCTCCCCCTTTCTCCTGCTTGCGGGGGAAAGGGGGTCGGGGGGATAGGGGGCCAGCAGTTGCCAGCTGTCCCCTGTAACCTGTCCCCTGTCCCCTCGCCGTTCCCTACACCCCCACCTGCACCCGCAGCGCCTCCAGCCGCTCCGCGATCTCCCTCTGCCGCGCCCGCAGCTCGGGCACCAGCTTCCCTGTTCGCCGGAGCAGCACGAAGCGGCGGGCGTCCTCGACAGCCTCGTCCCAGCGGTTGCGCACCACCACCGTCAGCACCCCCAGCAGCGGTAGGCCGAGCAGCACCGGGATCCCGGCCCGCGGTCCCGCCCAGATCCATGCCGCCACGCCCAGGGCCAGGATCCACGCCAGGTGCAGCGCCCCGCCCACCAGCACCTTGTGGGTGGCGCGCACGTCGTGCTCCGGGTGCGCCTTCGCCTCCAGCACCCCGGTGAGCCGGTAGGGGAGATAGAAGACCACGCTCCCCAGCGCGGCCAGGGGGCCGCCCAGTGCGAAGAAGGCGAGCTGCCGCAGCGTCCAGCTCGCGGCCGTGCGCATCCCGGCGCGGGAGTGCAGGTCGGCGGGGCGGAGGCGCAGCGCGCGCAGGACCCTGCGGTGGCGCGAGACCTCGCGGGCGATCGGCTTCCACTCCTCCCTTTCCTCCGTGCGCAGCCTCGCCAGCGTTTCCGTGGCCTCACGCAGCCTTTCCACCCGCTCGGCGGGGTCGGTCTCCATCCTCCACTCCGCGGCGTAGATCTCCTCCGCGCACTCCACCAGCGGCGCGTCCTCCCACCGCTCCAGGTTGATCGTCACCTCGCGCAGCGCGTCGTCGATGCGGCGCGTCAATTCGCGCACCGCCTCCACGTCCTCGGTGCCGGCGTCGCGCAGGTCGGCCCAGGGGACGGGGTCGCCCACCACCGCCAGCGCCTCGGAGCGGAAGCGCTCCTTGCTCCGGAACACCAGCCCCACCGGGATCACCGGGAAGTCGCGCCCCAGCCGCTTCGCCGCGCCCAGCGCCATCCTCGCTGCCCCGGTCTTGAGCGGCACCAGCGACGGCCCGCTGTGGCTGGTCCCCTCCGGGAAGATCCCCACGGCCGACCCCTCGGCGAGCGCGTCGTGCACGGCCCGGAACATGTCCTCGTTGGCGCCCATCCTGGACGGGTCGTCCACCACGCGGTATACCGGGATGGAGCCGGCGCCGCGGACCAGCCACCCCACGGCACGGTCGCTGAAGAGCGGGGCCTTGGCCAGGAAGCGCGCGGGGCGCCCCGCCACCGCGGCGACGGTCGCCGGGTCGAGCAGCGAGTTGGGGTGGTTCGCCACCAGCAGCACGGGGCCGGTGGCGGGGACCCGGCCGCCCGCCACGGTGAAGCGGTAGAAGGTGCGCACCGCGAAGGCGGCGATCCGGGAAAAGGCGGGGAGGAGCCACATGGGGCGGCGGAGGGAAGGGGAGAGGAGAGGCCCGGGATCCGCGGGCACGCGGGGTGCCGGGCCGGGGTAGGAAGCACCGGGAAGAGCCCGGCGGAAGCCGTGGCTCCCCGGCAAATGTAAATCCGTCCCGGCGCCCCGGGGAGTACCCGCGGGCGCGGCGGCGGAAGCGATCGGAAGCGGAATGGACGACGGGAAGATGAAAGGGTACTCGGTTCGGCCGTTCCGCCCCGCCTGGTGGCTGCGGGGCGCTCACGCGCAGACCATCGTCGGGCGCTACCTGCGCAACCGCCAGGTCCTGGCGCTGCACCGCGAGCGGGTCGACACGCCGGACGGCGACTTCCTGGACCTGGACTTCGCGCGGGTGGACGGGGTCGGGTGGGACACGGTGCGCCCCGGCGATCCTGTGGCCGTGGTGCTGCACGGGCTGGAGGGCTCCACCCGCTCCGGGTACGTGCTGCAGACCCTCCGCGAGCTGGCGGCGCGCGGGATCCGCGGCGTGGCCGTCAACTTCCGCACCTGCGGCGGCGAGCCCAACCGCATCGCGCGCTTCTACCACTCCGGCGAGACGGAAGACCTGGCCTTCGTGGTCGGGCTGCTCCGCGAGCGGTGGCCGGACTCCCCGCTCGGGGCGGTCGGGTACTCCCTGGGCGGCAACGTGCTCCTCAAGTACCTGGGCGAGCGGGGCGCGGAGTCGCCCGTGCGGGCCGCGGCGGCGGTGTCGGTCCCCTTCGACCTGGGGGCCGGCGCGACCAGCATGGAACGCGGGATGGGGCGGATCTACACCTGGAGCTTCCTCCGCTCGCTACGCCGGAAGTACGCAGCCAAGCGTGGGATCATCGGCGACGCGGTGGACGGGGCGCGGGTGCTGTCGGCGCGTACCTTCCGCGAGTTCGACGACGCGGCCACGGCGCCGCTGCACGGCTTCCGCGACGCGGAAGACTACTACACCCGCTCCAGCTCGGCGGGGTTCGTGGACCGGATCCGTGTCCCCACGCTCCTCCTTCACTCGGTCGACGACCCGTTCCTCCCCAACGGCGCCATCCCGCACGAGGCGATCCGGGGCAACCCCTTCCTGGCGGAGGGGTTCACGCGGGGCGGCGGGCACGTTGGCTTCGTGCACGGAAAGCCGTGGGCGCCGGAGTTCTGGGCCGAGGGGGAGGCGGCGCGCTTCCTGGCCGAACACCTGGGCGGCGGGGCGGGCCAGTGATGCCTGGTACGGGGTTCGCATGGGAGGGGCGGGGATGAGAAACGAGGCGACGGTGCTCAACGGAGAGACGACCGGGACGGAAGCCACGCTTACCGTGCACCGGGCCAGCGTCGAGGTGCTGCGCATCTTCGACGTGTCGTACGGGATCGACCTGCAGGAGGTAGAGCGCCGCCTGCAGGGGCGCGGCTCCGTGGGGCGCATTCGCCTGTCGAGCGTGGAGCCCAAGGCCATCGCCTTCGACGACCCGCCGGTGGTGACCGACCTGGTCGCGCCCGCGCTGGAGCTGGAGGGGCGCCGGGTGGAGACGCGGGCCTCGGCGCGCATCTACTCTTTCGGGGTGGTGTCGCTCTCGCTGGAGGTGTGGCTCCCCGACCCGGCCGCCTGGCCCGAGTTCCAGCGCTTCGCGCGCGAGGCCGAGCGCGAGGCGGCGGCGCTCCCCTTCTGGCGCATCTCGCTCGACCGGCTGCTGAACGACTTCGCCGCCGCCATCGACAAGCCCAACCGGGTGCGGATGGAGGAGGACTACCACGTGGTGAGCGTCCGCGAGCTGGAGCCGCCGCTCTCGTCCGCCGAGTTCCTCCAGGCCGTGGACCTGGTCCCGGTCCTCACCCACGAGACGCAGCCGCTCAGCGAGGCCGCCCGCCGCGACGCGCTCCGCTACGTCCACTCGTACTACCGCGACGACCTGGTGGTGCTCACCTGGGACCGCGCCTTCGTGCTCGACCCCTCTCCCGACGACGACGTGGCGGACGTGCTGGAGGTTGCCAACGCGCAGCTGCTGGAGCTGCGCTACTACGACGACCTCCTCGACCAGGAGCTCCCCCGCACCTACGCGCTGGCGGCCGGGGCGCGGCGCGGGACGCTCCTGCACCGGCGGTACGCGCGCGCCGCCAACGAGATGCGGGCGCTGGTGGCCGAGATCACCCTGATCACCGAGAAGGTGGACAACGCCCTCAAGGTGACCGAGGACGTGTACCTGGCGCGGGTCTACACCTCGGCGCTGGAGCTCTTCCGCTTCCGCTTCTGGGCCGCGTCGATCGATCGCAAGCTGTCGCTGATCCGTGACACGTACACCGCACTTTACGACGAGGCGGTCGCCACCCGGTCCGAGTGGCTGGAGGTGGCCGTCATCGCCCTGATCCTGGCCGAGGTCCTTATGGCGATCTGGCGCGGGTGAGGGGGACGTTCATTTCGACCCGTTCGACATGACCGACATCAACATCGACAACGAGAGAAAGCAGAGAGGATACATGCCGGAAGAGATCGTGGTACCGGAAGAGAAGACGGAGTTCGGGCGGACGGTGGCCGAGCGGCTGTCGCACCGGGTGACGCTGAACGTGCCGAGCCGCAACAACCCCAAGCTGCGCAAGATCATCGACCTGCTCAACGCGGACGACGACCTGTACGGGCTCTGGACTGCGGCCAACGTCAACGCGGTGGAGCGGCTGGGGATGACCGACCACGGGCCGGTGCACGTCAAGATCGTGATGAACATCGCGGCCAAGCTGCTGCGTTTGCTGGTGGAGAGCGGGGTGAAGCCCGGCGTGGTGGCGAACTACGGGATGGAGGTGGCCGACGCGGAGGTGGTGGTCACCCTCGCCTCGCTCTTCCACGACCTGGGGATGTCCATCCACCGCAGCGGGCACGAGGAGTTCTCGCTCTTCGTGGCGCAGACCAAGCTGCGGGAGGTGCTTCCCGAGGTGTACGACGTGGCGACCGCGGCGGTGATCCGCGCCGAGGTGCTGCACGCCATCATCGCCCACCGGGCGGGCGGGAAGCCTCTGACCGTGGAGGCGGGGGTGGTCCGGGTCGCCGACGCGCTGGACATGGCCAAGGGGCGGTCGCGGATCCCGTTCTCGTCCGGGTCGATGAGCATCCACTCCATCTCGGCCGCGGCGGTCGAGGCGGTGCACATCGAGGCGGGAGAGACCAAGCCGATCCGGCTGCGGATCGAGATGTCCAATTCCGCGGGCGTCTTCCAGCTCGACCAGCTCTTCCGCGAGAAGCTGGCGGGGAGCGGGCTGGAGCCGTACGTGGAGGTGGAGGCGCTGATCGAGGGCGAGGAGGAGAAGCGCCTGGTGAGTGCTTACCGGCTCTGAGTTTTACAGATTTTGAGGCCGGGTTTGGGCGTGCCCCCGGCTTCGCCGGGGTCGGGCTGCGGCTCCGTAAGCCAGCAGACTACGCTGGCTAACGGAGTCGAGACCGCGCAAACTGCGCGCGGTCTCGCCCCTTCGGGCTCGCATCCCTTCTATGAGGACGCGGCGGTGTCAAGAGCCTGGAGTGGGGCAAACTCCACCT
>JAFAYN010000134.1 GCA_019240375.1 Gemmatimonadota bacterium | reverse complement strand
CGCACCGGCCCATGCAGGTGTCCCAGCTGGTGGGGATGCAGGACGGGCAGCCGGTGACGACCTGGTCGCAGTGGGCGCGGGGGATCCCGCAGACCAACGAAGGCGACTTCAAGATGGTGACCGAATGGTGGCGGCTCGGCTTCGTGCGGCGGACCCCCGGAGCGCCGCTCCCGGGGCTGCAGAACGTCACCCCGCCGGCCGATCCGCCGCCCTACGTCAGCGTAGAAACCACTCCTCACAGCTCGGAGGACCAATGAGCGCCAATCCGTTCGTAGGCTCGTGGACGTACCGCAGCTTCTACAACGATCCCAACCTGCACCTGGACAAGCAGGGGAACGCCGACTTCAACGCCGTGCAGCTCGGCTTCGGCACCATCGTCATCCGCGAGGGCGGCCCCGAGGTGCTGAAGGGGACCATCGGCGGCGACGGGTGGTCGCTGGACCTGTTCGGGTCGATGAGCCCCGGCAACCCCGGCCAGGTGCGCTTCCAGGGGAAGGGCACGGTCGGCGGGAACGAGTGGATCTACGACTACATCGGGTGGCTGGTCCCCACCTGGCCCAACGGCGTGCAGCAGCGCCGCGCGCTGGTGGGCTCCATCGTCCGCACCATCCCCCACCCCAGCAGCAGCGGGGGGATCTCGCCGGCGGGGGTGGTCGGCTCGTGGTACGCCGTGCTCCAGGGGTGACGGATTGGACCAGGGACGGATCGACGTCCTGATCGCGGGCGGGGGCCCCGGCGGGTGCGCGGCGGCGATGACGCTGCGTGCCCACGCGCCGGGGCTCTCCGTCGTCCTGGCGGAAGCGTCGGAGTACGCCGGGCCTCGCATCGGGGAAACGCTCTCCCCCGCGGCGGGGCGCGTGCTGGACCACCTGGGGGTGTGGGAGGCGTTCCGCGCGCAGGGGCACCGCGAAGCGTACGCGACGGCGGCGGCGTGGGGCTCACCGGTCCCGTACGACAACGACTTCCTGTTCGCCGCCCGCGGGACGGGGTGGCACCTGGACCGAGCCGCCTTCGACGCCCTGCTGGCGCGCGAGGCCGAGGCACGCGGCGTGACCGTGCTCCGCGGGGCGCGCGTGCGGGACGCCCGGCGCGAGGACGGGGGGTGGCGCGTGGCGCTCGCCCCCGGGGGGGAGCTGCGCGCCCGCTTCCTGGTGGACGCGACCGGCGCCCGCGCGTCGCTGGCCCGCCGCTGCGGCGCGCGCTCCCGCGCCGTGGACCGGCTGGCGGGGTTCGTCCGCTTCTTCCGCGACGGCGGGGGGAGCGACCCGCGCACGCTGGTGGAGGCGTTCGCGGACGGGTGGTGGTACACGGCGCCGCTCCCGGGCGGCGGGCGCGTGGCCGCCTGCATGACCGACAGCGACCTGGGGCGCGGGCTGGGCGCGGCCGAGCCGGACGGGTGGGAGCGGCTGCTGGCCTCCGCGCCGCGGGTCGGGGACGCGCTCCACGGCGCCGGGGCCGACGGGAGCGTGGTGGTGCGGGCCGCCCGCTCGCGTCGGCTGGAGCCCGCCGCCGGGGAGGGGTGGCTGGCCGTGGGCGATGCCGCCTCCACCTTCGACCCGCTCTCCTCGCAGGGGGTGCTCAAGGCGCTCCGCTCCGGCACCTTCGCCGCGTACGCCGCCGGCGACCTGCTGGCGAAGGGGGACCCGGCGGGGATGGAGCGCTACCACAGCTTCGTCGCCGACGAGTTCGCGGGGTACCTCCGGATCCGCGCCCGCTACTACGCCGAGGAGAGCCGCTGGCCCGAGCGCCCCTTCTGGCGCCGTCGCAGGACCCCGGTCCCGGCGTGACCGGAGCGGGCCCGCTTGATGCCGTTCGCGTGTTCTCCCATAGTTGAGGCTCGTCGGGAGACACACGTGAACGCGCCGCCGGGCTCCAGCCCGCGGCTGAAGGAGAGGGAGCGATGAAGGTGGAGATCTATTCGGACGTGGCCTGCCCCTGGTGCTACATCGGCAAGCGGCGGTTCGAGCGCGCGCTGGCCGCCTTCGGCGCGGCCGAGCCGGTGGAGGTGGTGTACCGGCCCTACCAGCTCGACCCGGGCGCGCCGACCACTCCCGTCCCCGTGCTGGAGTCGCTGAAAAAGAAGTTCGGGCCGCAGGCCGCCGGGATGACCGGCCGCGTGGTGGAAACGGCGCGCGCCGAGGGGATCACCATGGACTTCGACCGGGCGCTCTCCTCCAACACCCTGGACGCGCACCGCCTGCTCGGCCTCGCGGAGCGGGAGTACGGCCCGGAGGTGCAGCACGCGCTGGCCGAGCGGCTCTTCGAGGCGCACTTCGCCGGGGGCGCCGACGTGGCCGACCGGGAGGTGCTCGCCGGGCTGGCCGCCGGGGCGGGGATGGACCCGGAGCGGGCGCGCGCCTACCTGGCCTCCCGGGAAGGGATCGACGAGGTGCGGGCCCAGATCGCGGAGGCGCGGGAGCTGGGGGTCACCGCGGTCCCCACCTTCGTGTTCGAGGAGCGGTACGCCGTCCAGGGGGCGCAGCCGGTCTCCGCCTTCCTCCAGGCGCTGGAGACCGTCGCGCGGGAGACCGGGAGCGCGGCGGGCGGGGCCGGCGACGCCTGCGCCGACGACGGCTGCGCCCTCGAATGAACAGCCGCCACCCGATCCGGTCGACGATCCGGACGCACGCCGGAGAGGCGGAGTCCGAAGCGGAGACGCTGAAGCGGGACTTCCGCGAGGCGCTGTCGTACTGGGCCAGCGGGGTGGCGGTCCTGGCGGTGAGCGACGGCGACGAGGTGGAGGCGATCACGGTGAGCGCCTTCGCCTCCGTGTCGGTCGATCCGCCGCTCGTCCTGGCGTGCGTGGCGAACCAGTCCGCGATCCTCCCCACCCTGCTCGACCAGCGGCGCTTCACAGTCAGCCTCCTGGCGGAGGACGCGCAGCGGGCGGCGAGCGCCGTCGCCCAGCGGCTCCCGCTCGACGAGCTGCGGTTCGCGGCCGAGGGGGACCCGGTGCTGGAGGGAGCCCCGGTCTCGCTGGTCTGCCGCCTCCACGCCGAGCACCCGGGCGGCGACCACCGGATCCTGGTGGGGGAGGTGGAGCGCGTCGAGCTGGGGCGCGACGCCCCGCCACTCCTGTACTTCCGCCGCGGGTACGCCCGGCTGCAGGGGACGCGGAGGTAGCCCCGGGGGCCTGGCCCCGCCCTTGCAGCGAAGGCTTCCACGTACCCGTT
>JAFAYN010000120.1 GCA_019240375.1 Gemmatimonadota bacterium | reverse complement strand
ATCCGACCTCCTCTTCCACCTGCTGGTCCTGTTCCGCGAGCGGGGGCTCCCGCTCGCGGAGGTCTGGGGCGAGCTGGAAACGCGCTTCGGCGCCCCCCCGCGCGACCTGGCCAAGCTGCGGGCGAAGCGCCCTCCCGATCACTCCTGAGCGGCCCCGCCCCGCCCCGGCGCCCCCATCGCCTCGCCGCGGGCGCCGTCGGCGGCCATGGGGAGCCGGGCGTCGTCCCGCTCCCCGCCCCGCCCCACCGGGCTCTCCCGCCGCCGCACGTGGCCCCTGACGTCGCCCCGCCCGTCCGCCCCGCTCCCCCGCCGCTGCTTCTCGCGGGCCTTCTGCACCACCCGGAAGGCCGCGTCCAGGATCATCTCCTCCTCCCCCGGGTCGCGCCACCCGTGGTCCAGCGGCTCGTCCCACGCGATCCCGTCCTCCGTCACCCGGTACGGCTGCATCCAGAAGAGCCGCGTCCCGGAGCCGTCGCACGCCTCCGCCACCAGCACCGGGCCGGGGCCCCCGCTCCCCGCGTCGAACACCAGGTCCAGCGTCAGGATCAGGCAGTCGGGGTTCTTTTCCGCCGCGAAGCGGGCGATGGCCCC
Source organism: Gemmatimonadota bacterium (assembly GCA_019240375.1). Lineage (GTDB taxonomy): Bacteria > Gemmatimonadota > Gemmatimonadetes > Longimicrobiales > Longimicrobiaceae > JAFAYN01. The sequence continues at coordinate 4,253 of JAFAYN010000120.1, read as the reverse complement.
CGACAGGATCTCCGGGGACGCCCCAGCGACCCCGTCCGGCACCGGGATCGCCAGCGTCCGGTACTCGGGGGTCGCGTGCCCCACCCGCTCGTTTATACATCGGAGCCGCGGGGGAACGCCTCCGCCCTCCTGCCGTGCCGTGCGCGCGATCTCCTCGCGCATCTCGTCCAGGAACCGGGTCGCCGCACCCAGCGTCCTTTCCAGCCGAGCCGTTCTGCTGCGCACCAAATCGCCCCCCATCGCCCGGGCGTGACTCCCTCCCGTCGCGCCCTCCGGGGGGCGCGTCTCGGCATCTTGCCGGCTAAAAGCCGGTATGCAAAGGATCTGCCACGAGAGCGGGGGATCAGTCCCGAACGGCTTCCTCCACTGCGCGCCGGTGGCGCGGCCACACCCCGGTGGCGAAGCGGAGGAAGTTGGCCCTTTCCAGGGGGAGGTCGGACAGGAACGACCAGGCCGGGCGCGAGCCCTTGCGGGTGTTGCAGGGGCCGCAGGCGGTCACCAGGTTTCCGGGGGAGTCGTCCCCGCCGCGCATCCGGGGCTGCACGTGGTCGAGGGTGAGCTTCTCGAAGGGGAACACCTCGCCGCAGTACACGCAGCGGAACCCGTCGCGGGAAAAGATCCGCTCGCGCAGGCTCCGCTCCCGGTCCGGACCGCTCACGAGCGGCGCACCTCGTACCCCTCGCTTTCGAGCGCCGCGGCCAGCTCGCGGACGTGGTCGCGCCCGCGGGTCTCCAGCGTCAGGTCCACCTCCGCCTCGGTCAGCCAGAGCCCGTGTGCCCCGCGCCGGTGGTCGAGGGTGAGCACGTTGGCCCCCTCCCTGGCGAGCAGCGCGGTGAGCGAGGCCAGCGCCCCCGGGCGGTCGCGGAGGATCACCCGCAGGCGCGCCTGCCGCCCGTCGCGGATCAGCCCCCGGTCGATGATGCGCGACAGGAGGTTGACGTCGATGTTCCCCCCGCTCAGCACCATCACCACCTTCTTCCCCGCGATGTCCGGGACGTGCCCGCCCACCACCGCGGCCACCCCGGCCGCCGACGCCGCCTCCGCCACCGTCTTTTCCCTCTCCAGAAGGAGGAGCACCGCGCTGGCGATCTCCTCCTCGTCCACAGTCACCAGGTCGTCCACGTAGCGCTCGATCAGCCCGAAGGTGGTGGTGCCGATGCGGCGTACCGCGATCCCCTCCGCGATCGTCTCCGCCGGGGGGATCTCGACCGGCTCGCCGGCCTCGCGGGCGCGGAGGGCTGCCGGGAGCACCGACGCCTCCACCCCCACCACCCGCACCTCGGGCCGCCGCTCCTTGATGGCCATGGCGATCCCGGCGATAAGCCCGCCCCCGCCCACCGGGACCACCACCACCTCCATCTCCGGGCACTGCTCCAGCAGCTCCAGCCCGATGGTCCCCTGCCCCGCGATGATCGCCTCGTCGTCGAAGGGGTGGACCAGCGCCTGCCCCTCCTCCTCGCGGATGCGCATCGCCTCGGCCATCGCCTCGTCGTACACCGTCCCGTGCAGCACCACCCGCGCGCCGAAGCCCCGGGTGTTGCTCACCTTGACCAGCGGGGTGCGCTCCGGCATCACGATGGTGGCGGGAACCCCCATCCTGCCGGCGTGGAAGGCCACCCCCTGCGCGTGGTTCCCGGCGCTGGCGGCGATCACCCCGCGCGCCCGCTCCTCCTCCGGGAGCGTCAGGATGCGGTTCAGCGCCCCCCGCTCCTTGAAGGAGCCGGTGCGCTGCAGGTTCTCGAACTTGAACCAGGCGCTGCCGCCGAACATCTCCCCGAAGGCCTCGGAGGGGGTGCAGGGGGTGAGGACCACCTTCCCCGCGATGCGGCGCTGCGCGTCGAGGATGTCTTGGAGCTGGAGCATGGGACCGGGATCCGGGTGACGGGCGGCGGATTGCCGCGAAGAGCCGAATGTGATAACCTCCCCGTGCATTGGGGGCAAGGTACGTTCCCGCCCCGGCTTCCGCGGGAGGTCGGAATTCCGTTCCCATGGCAGCAACCCGTGCCCGACCGCCAGCTCGAACTGCTCCGCTCCGAACTCGCCCGGCGCCCGGGAACTCGCGCGGTCGTGGCCGCCTCGGTGCGCCGGGCCGCCGTGGCACTCCTGTTGCGGCCGGCCGCCGGGGAGCTGGAGCTGCTCCTGATCAAGCGCGCCGAGCGCCGGGGGGATCCCTGGTCCGGGCACATGGCGCTTCCCGGGGGGCGCCGCGACCCGGAAGACGCGGACGACGCCGCGACCGCCCTGCGCGAAACGCGGGAGGAGGTGGGGATCGACCTGGCCACCGTGGGCCGTCCGCTCGGCTCCCTCGACGACGTGGCGCCCCGCAGCGGCGCCCCACAGATCGTGGTGTCGCCCTTCGTGTTCGCGGTGCCGCCGGCTACGCACGCGACGCCCAACGCCGAGGTGGAGGCCGCCGTGTGGATCCCGCTCCGGGAGATCGCGCACCCCGACGCGGCGACCGAGCACCTCCTGGAGACGGTGACGGGAGACCCCCGCCGCTTCCCGGCCATCGGGACCCGCGGCTACGTGATCTGGGGGCTGACCCACCGGATCCTGTCGAACTTCATCGAGGTGGCCTCGCCCCTCCTCGGACCGGAGCACGTCCCGTGAGCGAAACCCTTGCCCTGATCCTCGGGTGCGGCTACGTGGGGAGGCGCCTGGCGCGCGCCCTCGCCGCACAGGGAGTCGCCGTCGTCGGGACGTGCCGGACGCCGGACCGTGCCGCCGGGATCGCCGCCGCCGGCGCGGAGCCCGCCCTGGCCGACCTGCTGGACCCGGACTCGCTGCGCCCGCTGGCGGAGCGGCGCCCCGCGGTGGTGTTCGACCTGGTGCGCCCCCTGCCGCTGGGCGGCGACGAGTACACGGTGGAGGGGACCCGCAACGTCGCCCGCGTCTTCGCCGCGACGCCGCCGGGAGCGCTGGTGTACCTGAGCAGCACCTCGGTGTACGGACGCCGCGAGGGGGAGTGGACCGACGAGGGGACCCCGGTGCGCCCCTCCTCCCCCGCGGGCGAGGCGCGCGCCGCCGCCGAGCAGGTGTACCTGGACGCCTGCCGCGACGCCGGGCTCCCGGCGCGGATCTGCCGCGCCCCGGGGATCTACGGCCCCGGCCGGACCCTGCGCGAGCGGCTGGAGCTGGGGGCGTACCGCCGGCTGGACGACGAGGAGCACTGGGTGTCGCGCATCCACGTGGACGACCTGGTCGCGGGGCTGATCGCCGCCTGGCGCCGCGGGGCTCCCGGCGAAAGCTACCTCCTGTGCGACGACGAGCCGGTCACCGGGGCCGAGTACGCGGAATTGACCGCGAGCCTCCTGGACCTTCCGCTCCCGCCCTCGGTGTCGCGTGAGGACATCCGCCACGACCTGTCGAAGAGCGCCTTCGAGCGGCGGGTGGGGGCGCGGCGCTGCTCCAACCGGCGGATGCGCGAGGAGCTGGGGGTGATCCCCATCTACCCCTCCGTGCGCGAGGGCGTCCCCGCCGCGCTCCGCGAGGAAGGAGCGCTGTGAGCCGATGAGCCGCGAAGCGTTCACCCTCGGCCTCACCGCCCGGCAGGCCGAAGCCCTCCGCGCGCTCGCCGCGCTGGAAGAGCTTCCCCCCGAGGTGTACGCGGCCGAAGTGCTGGTCAAGCACCTGTACCACGCCTACACCCCCGAGGTCGCCCGGCGCGCCGCGCGGTCCACCGGGAGCGACCCGGCGGACGGACCCCGATAGACCGACCCGTGCCCCGCGGCGCCTATTGCCACGGGGCATCCACTTCCTGGACAGCACATGAAAGACGACTCGTTCGCATTCCTGAAGCGGCTCCTGGACGCGCCCGGCCCGTCCGGCTTCGAGACGATTCCCGCGCGCATCTGGCGCGCCGAGGCGGAGCCGATCGCAGACCGGGTGCAGACCGACGTGCACGGGAGCTCCCTCGCGACACTGAACCCGGGCGGGTTCCCCCACGTGATGCTGGCCGGGCACATCGACGAGATCGGCCTGATGGTCACCCACGTGGACGACGACGGCTTCCTGTACTTCGAGGGGATCGGGGGGTGGGACCCCCAGGTGCTCGTCGCGCAGCGGATCCGCGTCCTCACCCGCAAGGGCGAGGTGGTGGGGGTGATCGGGAAGAAGCCGATCCACCTGATGAAGGGGGAGGAGAAGGAAAAGGCGGTCAAGCTGACCGACCTGTGGGTGGACGTGGGGGCCAAGGACCGCGCCGAGGCCGAGGAGCAGGCCCGGGCGATCCTGGGGATGGACATCCGCGGCCT
>JAFAYN010000587.1 GCA_019240375.1 Gemmatimonadota bacterium | reverse complement strand
CGGCGCGTCGAACACCCCCAGCGCCGACCCCGCCACCACCCCGTCGCGCGTGACGTCCGGCGAGTCCTCCGCCGCCGCCGAGAATACGATCCGCCCGTCGAACCATGCAGCGTCCGTGAAGGTCAGCTTGAAGCCGTCCATCGCCCCCAGGTCATAGCGCACCACGCCGCGCGGCCGGGGCGGCGCGACGGCCGTGTCCAGGAGGTGCGCCCGCAACGCCACCCACTCCAGCTCGCACGTGGCATCCACGGGGAGGAGGTCGCCGCGGGGGGCGCCGTTCCCCCGGTTGAAGAGCCGGATCCGCCCGTCCACGAACAGCGCCCCCTCCACGTTCAGCTCGCTCCCGGCGAATTCCGTACACTCCCGCAGCAGCGCGTACACCGCCGAAGCGTCGTGCACGGACACGCGCGGCCCCCGGGGGCCGTCGGCCAGGAGCACCACCTGCTCCCGCAGCGGCGTGGACCCCGACCCGAAGGCCACCAGCAGCTCCCCTTCGTCGCCGGGGACGACGGTGCACGCCTCCAGGTCGAGCTTGAAACGCTTGTTGCCGCGCAGGTCGTCGAACTGACGCGCCCCGCCCTCCCCCGCGGGGAGGGTGACCGCCTCCACCCGCTCGCCGCGGGGGTCGGTTAGCGCGACGAAGGCGGCGTCGTCCTGCACCACGGCCAGCCGCCCGCCGAACCAGGCCAGGCCGGAGCCGGCGCGCACGTGCGCCGGGCGGTCGAGTGCGGGGTCCGGTCCCGCGGCGTACAGGAGCGGGGTGCGCCGCACCACGGTGGCGGCGAGCGAGGGATCGTGAGCGGCGGCGACCGGCTTCGGCATCGGGAATGGATCGGCTGCGGGAACGGGGGTGGGGCTGGAACCATGCTTGCACACGCTCGGCGCCCGGATTCCTCCGTTCACCGCAGGCATGGGACCAGCGTCATGGCATCACCCAGGATCGGATACGTCGAGCTGCTCAAGAAGACCTTTGCCGGCTTCTCCAAGGACGAGTGCACCACCATGGCGGCGGCGCTCGCGTACTACACCGTCTTTTCCCTCCCCCCGCTCCTCCTGCTGATCGTGATGATCGCGGGGGCGGTGATGGGGTCGCAGCAGGTGCAGGAGGCGATTCACGGGCAGTTCGGGAGCCTGATCGGGACGTCGGGCGCGGACGAGATCCGGACGATCATCGAAAAGGCGCAGGAGACCAGGCAGCCGAACTCCGGGCGTCCGCTCGCCAGCGTCCTGAGCATCGCCGCGCTCCTGTTCGGGGCCACGGGCGCCTTCGCGCAGCTGCAGATGGCGCTGAACAAGGCGTGGGAGGTGGAGCCGGACCCCAAGCAGGGCGGGATCAGGAACTTCATCGTGAAGCGCTTCTTCTCCTTCGGGCTGATCCTGGGGATCGCCTTCCTCCTCCTGGTGTCGCTGGCGCTGACGGCGGCGATCTCCGCCGTGGGCGACGCGCTGGGGCGAATGATGCCGGGGATCGGGGAGCCGCTCCTGCTGGCGCTCAACTTCGGGGTCTCGTTCGTGGTGATCACCCTCCTGTTCGCCGCGATGTTCAAGATCCTCCCCGACGCGACCATCGCCCTGCGCGACGTGTGGATCGGCGCCATCCTCACCGCCCTGCTGTTCATGATCGGCAAGTTCGCCATCGGCTTCTACCTGGGGAAGAGCAACCCCGGGGAGGTATTCGGCGCCGCCGGGTCGCTGGCCGTCCTGCTGCTGTGGGTGTACTACGCGTCGCTGATCCTGTTCTTCGGCGCGGAGTTCACGCAGGTCTGGGCGGAGGAGCGGGGGAGCGGGATCACGCCGGAGCCCGGGGCCGTGCGGGTGAAGGAGCACAAGGAGCACGTGCGCGGGCCGGAGGAGGGGAACGGCAGGGGATAGGGGACAGGTTACAGGGGATAGCCTGCAACGGCAGGCCCCCTCCCACAGCCTGCCCCCTTGATCCCCCGCAAGCAGGGGAGGGGCTCAACTGCAAGATGCCAAAGAAGTTCCCCTCGCACGTGAGCCGTAGTGCTCCCCTCCACCCTTGTGGGGGAGGGGCCGGGGGAGGGGGCTGGTCGGGACTAGCGCGAATGCCGTCGCCGCACGCCCCCATCCGCCTCGCTTGGGCTCGGACAGCAGCCCCCTTGATCCCCCAATTCTGGGGGAAGGCTTTTTTGTCCATTTTCGTTGTTACAGTTCCCGCCGTACCCTACAAATCTTGTACGGAGGGAGACCCGGGCAGTTTCCGGGGCTCACTCCGGGCTGGGGAGACTGCCAGTAGTTCCGGCAGGCTCACCGGCCCCGCGGAAGAGACCGCGCAGTTTGCGGGCTCTGGAGCGGCCCGCCACCACGAGATCAACTCGAAGACGACAACCCCGTCAACTCCTCGCTGATCTTCCACAGGCGACGCGCGGCCTCGTCGTCCAGGGCGGCACGCGACGGAACGACCTCGCGCTCGTCGCGGAAGTACCTCCCGGTGACCCCCTCCACCTCGGCCGAGGACGCGAGCCAGACGGACGTGCTCGCCCCCTGCTCCGGCGTACGCAGGAACGGCCGCAGCAGCCGGAGCGGCGCCCACCCGCCGAACAGCAGTTCCGTCGCGACGACACCCGGGTGCAGCGCGTTGACCGTCACGCCCGTCCCCGCCGTCCTGCGCGCCAGCTCCCGCACGAAGAGCAGGTTCATCAGCTTGGTGTTGGCATAGGCCCGCAGCCCGCTGTACTTCCGCTCTCCCTGCAGGTCGTCCCACGGGATGCGTGCGCCGCGGTGTGCCTCGGAGCTGACCACCACCACCCGCGCCGGCGCGCTCGCCGTCAGCAGGTCCAGAAGCAGACGGGTCAACAGGAACGGGGCCAGGTGGTTGACCGCCAGCTGCGTCTCGATCCCGTCCACCGTCGACTCGCGGCGTCGGGTGTACACGCCCGCGTTGCTGACCAGCACGTCCAGCCGCCCGAAGCGCGCCCGCACCTCCCCGGCGATCCGCCGCACCTCCGCCTGCGACGACAGGTCGCCCAGGAACAGCTCCACCGCGGACGCCCCCGCCTCCCGTGCGATCTCGGCCCGCACCGCCTCGCCGCGCTCCCGGCTGCGCCCCACGATCCCCACCCGTGCCCCCTGCCGCGCCAGCCCGACCGCCGTGGCCCGCCCGATCCCCAGCGTGGCGCCCGTCACCAGGCACACCCTGCCGCGCATCCCGCCGCTTCCGTCCGCCACCGTCCCCCTCCTCGCTGGATGGTCCCCGACCCCTCCCGTTCCCACGCCCGGCGGGGAAGTTCCGTACCGCGGGCCCCGGGGCACGGCCATTGCCCTCCCCACCACCTTTCCCGGCAGGCAGTTACGGCCCCACTCACGAGACACGGGAGAGCAGAGCCGGAATGGATCCCCCCGCGCACCAGAGCGACCCGACCGCGGACGAAAAAGAGGCCAGAGAGCCCGGAGCGGCCGCACGGAGCACCCCCCGGCACTCGCTATGGCGCTTCTTCGCCGGCACCTTCGCCCTGCGCTGGTCCGCCGACCTGTGGCTGCTGCTCGCCTACACGGGCGTCCTCCCGGTCAACACGGTCGCGCGCCTGGCCCTGACCGGGATCGCGGGCGCGTCGCCGTCCGTCACCGCCTTCTGGCTGACCTGGCGCGAGAGCGGACCGGCGGGCGTCCGCGACCTGCTGGGGCGGGCGATGCGTCGCCGCTTCGCCTGGAAGTGGTACGCGCTGTCCGTCCTCCTCCCCCTGGCGGCGGTGTACGGCGGGGTGTGGGCCTACGCCTTCCTGAGCGGTTGGCCGCCGGAGCGCTGGGTCCTCCCCGCCCTCCCGGCGGCCCTTGCCGCCGCGGTCGCGCCGCCGCTGGGGGAGGAGTTCGGGTGGCGGGGGTACGCTCTCCCCCGGCTCCAGGCGCGGAGCGGGGCCCTCCCGGCCAGCCTGGTGATCGGCGCCGCCTGGTCGGTCTGGCACCTCCCGCTCTTCCTGATGCCGGGAGGGGGCGAGTTCCACGTCCCCTTCATCGTCTTCCTGGTGGAAACGGGGATCGGGTGGTCGGTGCTGATGACCTGGCTCTACAACCGCTCGGGGGGCGCGCTGCTCACCTCGCTCCTCTTCCACGGCGCCGGGAACTTCGCGCTCACCATGGCCCCGCTGTACGTGGGCACCCTGCACGCCTACGAGCTGTACACGGCCGGGCTCCTCCTGCTGGTGTCGCTGCTGGCGGCGTTCGGCCACCTGACCACCCCCGTCCGCACCGTGCTGCGGCGCCGGGTGCGCCTGGGCCAGCCGCCGGAGCCCGTCCCGGGAGCCGCGCCCCCCGGCTGACCCGCTCCCGGATGGCACGACGAAAAGCGGGAACGACGCCCAGGCATCGTTCCCGCTCCCACTTCCTTCCGGCAGGCGCCCCGGTCAATCCCGGGTCACCGCTCCCGCTCTCCCCGCTTCAGCTCCCGGGCCAGGTCGCGCAGCGCCAGCAGCACGTCGTCGCCGTACGCCACCGCCCTCCCGACGGGGATCTCAGCCTCGCTGGGGACCGCGTCCTCCAGCAGGTCGAGCGCGCGCCAGATGGTCTCCGCCCGCGCCCCGCCCGGGGTGCGCGCGCCGCCCGGCTTGCGGCGCGCCTTGCGGATCGTTTCCAGCATCGCCCGCCCCTCGTCGGTGATGGAGATCCACCCGCCGCGGTCGGTCACCAGCGCGCGCTCCAGCAGGGGACGCAGCGAGCGTCCGTCCAGGTGGTCGGCCAGGGTGGGGCCGGAGCGCCGCCCCAGCGACCAGAGGAGGTCCTGCTGCGAGGCGCTGAGCTGCTGGTTGTCGGGCTCGTCGCCCCCCAGCACCTCCCCGGCGCGGACGCCGAGGTGCACCAGCGCGGCGCCGGTGGGCATGACCAGCCCGTTGCGGACGACCACGAGCTTGAGGGTGCGGAGGGGACGCAGCGAGCGTCCGTCCACCTCGTCGGCGGGGATGGGGCGGCCGCGCGAGACCAGCTCGCGCAGGAGCTGCTCCTGGTGAGGCTTGAGATCGGAACTGGGCATGGGGTTACCGCGTCTCGTGAAATGACCTGGGGATGTTCAAACTCGCAAAACCACCGCGCACCGCGCAAGTACGGGCGGCACGTCGCCGAAAAATCGCTCCGGCGCGGCTGATACACTGCAATGTCGGCAAAGAGCCCCGCGAGCGGAAGCTTTTCCTTCCGCGCTCCGCCGCTACTCCGCCCGGGCCCAGAGCCAGCGCCCGCCCTCCAGCAGCACCGCGGCGCGCCCTTCCCGCTCCAGCGTCCCCAGGAAGCCCAGCAGGGCGGCGCGGTTGAGCACGTACGAGCCGGGGTTGGAGAGAAGGAGCCCGAAGCGCGCCCCGAACTCCGCCAGCAGCTCCTCGGTCCCCGCGGGACCCTGCTCCAGCCGCTCCTCCAGCCAGGCGAACGCACGGTCCAGCGCGGCGACGTTGGCGGCCAGCGTCGCCTCCGGGTCGTCCAGGGCGGGCCCGTGGCCGGGGACGAACCACTCCGCCTTCATCCCGCCCAGGCGGAGGAGCGACTCGCGCATCCGCCCCGCGTCCACCAGGAAGGGGACGCCGTGCTTCGCCAGCGGCTCCAGGCCGAAGAAGCCGTCCGCCGCGAACACGACCCCGTCCGCGCGTACCCCCACCTGCGCCAGGCTGTGGCCGCGCAGGTCCACGATCTCCAGCTTCCGCCCGTCGATGGTCACCGTCTCGCCGGGGCGGACCACGTGGTCCACGGGGGAGGGCTCCGCCTGCAGGAACTTGTTGACCAGCGCCCCCACCGGCTCGGCCCCGCCGAACAGGTACACCGGCTCGTAGCGGGGCTCGCGGATCACCACCTCCTCCACCGCCGGGGCGTACACCGGGATCCCCAGCCGGCGCACCAGCTGCGCGTTCCCCCCGTGGTGGTCGGCGTGCGCGTGGGTGTTGAGGATGGCCACCAGGGGACGCCCCAGCTCTTCGGCGGCGCGGACCAGCCGGTTGGCGGCGCCCCTGTCCAGCCCGGTGTCGACGGCCAGCAGCCCGGAATCGGTCTCCACCAGCCCGCAGTTGACCGCGCCGTGCAGGTAGTGCACCCCGTCGGACAGAGGGGTCGTCTCCACCGCGCTACGCCTCCACGGGGGCGAGGTCCGCCCCTTCCCACTCGCGGAAGAAGCGCTCCAGGAACTCCTCCATGAAGCGGTGCCGCTCCCCGGCCGCACGGCGCGCCGCGGCGGTGTTCATCCGGTCGCGGAGGAGGAGGAGCTTCTCGTGGAAGTGGTTGACGGTGGGCCCCGTGCTCGCCTTGTACGCCTCGAACGAGTCGTGCGACTCCGGGTCCACCTCCGGATCGTGCATCGCCCGCCCACGCATCCCCCCGTAGGCGAAGGTCCGCGCGATCCCGATCGCCCCGATGGCGTCCAGCCGGTCGGCGTCCTGCACCACCGCCCCCTCCACCGTGCTCATCGGGGTGGCGACGCCCGCGCCCCTGAACGACAGCTCGGCGATGATGGTGCACACCCGCGAGATCGTCTCGCCGTCCGCCCCCACCCCTTCCAGCCACCCCCGGGCGGCGCGCGGGCCGGCGGTCTCGTCGCCGTCGTGGAACTTGTGGTCGGCGATGTCGTGCAGCAGCGCCGCCAGCTCGGTCACGTACGGGTCCGCCCCCTCCTCCTCCGCCAATCGGAGCGCCACGCTGCGCACCCGGTGCACGTGCCACCAGTCGTGCCCGGAGCCCTCCCCTTCCATGCGGGCGCGGACGTGCGCCCCGGTCGCCGCGACGATCCGCTCCCTGTCCGTGTCCGTCATGTACCGTTCCGTGTGGATTCGTAGCCCTTCAGCAAAACGGGGAGCCTCGTGGGCTCCCCGGTGTCTCCGGAAGTCCGGCGTCGCGTCAGCTCGCCGGCGTGTTCGACAGGATCGGGTGCTCCCGCGCCACCAGGCGCGGGGCGAGGTTGGCGTAGTCCCCCGCCGCGGCGACCTCCTTCATGCGGAGGGTGAACCCCTCGGCGGCCACCGGCCCGCGTGCGGTGAAGTCGAGCACCAGCACCGGCCCGCTGGCGACCCCCTGAATGGTGATCCCGGCGAAGCGCACCCTGCCGGGGCTGACCTCGTTCCAGGCGCCGGTGATCCCGCGCGGCAGCTCGGCCCGGTTCAGGGTGAGCGCCCCGGTGTCGTAGCCGATCTCCCCCTGGTAGCTCCCGATCAGCGCGGGGACGTCCACCCGGTTCAGGTACAGCTCCATCCGCACGGTGGAGCCGGTCCGGCCGGCGACCACCAGCACCGGGTGGATCCCCGGTCCGAGTCCCTGGACGGCGGCGCCCTGCTGTGCCCGGGCCGCGTGCCCGGAGCCGAGCAGCAGCCCGAGCGCCAGCAGCAGGGCGGAGAAACGGCCGCGAATCGTCGAGAAGCGCATCTTCATCACGGTTGCGTGGGGTGCCGGGACAGGAAGGAAACGGAGGGGGAAAGCGCCGCCGGGCGGCCGGAAGCGCCGCGGGGCTTTCCGGACAAACATAAATCCTTCAACGGGATGGCACAACTCGCCCTCCCGTACTCGGGGCTTCCGGCGGGGACCTTCGCTACGAGGCGAGCTTGCGGGCTTCGAGCCGGCCGGCGAGCCGCTTCAGCCCTTCCACCACGTCGTGCCCCCGCGCGTCCACGTCGCCGACGCGCAGGGCGCCGTCCATCGGGATCGCGCGCTCCAGCATCTCGATGGCGCGGAGGATCGCGTCGGCGCGCGCCCCGCGGGGGTCCGGCTCCGCGGCGAGCTGCCCCGCCCGGCGACGTCGGCGCACCCGGCTCTCGAAGTAGGTGCGTCCGTCCTGCGTGAGGGAGACCCACCCGCCGTCGCGCCCGACCAGCCCCCGCGACTCCAGCGCCCGCACCACGCGTCCGTCCAGGTGCTCCTCGGCCATGGGCGCTTCACGCTGGAAAAGCTCCCGCAGGAGGTCCGTCTGCCTGGAACTCAATAGGATGTCCATACCCCGCCTTTGCCGTACCGGCTCACGAATGGAACGACTTCACTCCGGGTGGAGTGCCCACGGAGCGCGGCCCAATGAGGGCCACGCCGGGTCGCGAAAAGAGAGTTGGAATGTGAATACACGCAAGTTCGGCAAAAGCTCCCCTAGCGTCATTGCGGCCACACCGGAGCAGCGGCCGCTACTCCGTGGCCGGGTCGGAGACGAAGGCGTCCGCCTCGATCTCGACGCGCATCGCCGGGTCGATCAGTCGGGTCACCTCCACCATGGTGGACGCCGGGCGGATGTCGCGGAAGAACTCGCCGTGCGCCCGGCCGACCGCCTCCCACTCGCCGATGTCGGTGAGGAAGATGCGGGTGCGCACCACGTCCTCCAGGCGCGCCCCGGCCCGGGCGAGCGCCGCCTGGATGTTGCGGAGCGCCTGGACGGTCTGGGTGTACGGGTCGCCCGGGCCGACGATCTTTCCGTCGTCGCCGGTGGCGGTGGTCCCCGCCACGTGCACGTACGGCCCGACCCGGACCGCCCGCGAGTACCCCACCCGCGGCTCCCAGGGCGAGTTCCCGGCGATGTTGGTGCGCTCCGTCATACCAGCTCTCCGCGCAGCACGGTGACCGCCTGCCCGCCCAGCAGCACCCGCTCCCCCGCGGCCCGCACCCGTACGGCTCCGCCGCGCGCCGAGGCCTGGAACCCAACCAGCTCGTCGCGCCCCAGCCGGCGCGCCCAGTACGGCGCCAGCACGCAGTGGGCGGAGCCGGTCACCGGGTCCTCGTCCACCCCCACCCCCGGCGCGAAGAAGCGGGAAACGAAGTCGTACCCGGAAGTATCGGCGCGGCTGGTGACGATCACGCCCCGCGCCTCGACGCCGCGCAGCGCCCCCATGTCCGGCCGCAGCCCGCGGACCGTCGCCTCGGAATCCACCTCCACCAGCAGGTCGAAGTGGCTCCGCCCCACGTAGGTCGGCTCGGCGCCGAGCGCGCGGACCAGCCCCTCCGGCGGCGTGCTCTCCGTCTCGGGCTTGGCGGGGAAGTCCATCGAGATCCACTCCCCCTCGCGGCGCGCGGTCAGGAGTCCGCTGCGCGTGTGGAAGCGCGCTTCCGCGCCGGGAGCCAGGTGCCCGTCCTCCCACAGCACGTGCGAGCTGGCGAGGGTGGCGTGGCCGCACAGGTCCACCTCCACCTCCGGGGTGAACCAGCGCAGCGCCCACTCGCCGTCGCCCTGAGGGTGGAGGAAGGCGGTCTCGGAAAGGTTCATCTCCCGCGCGACATCGCGCATCCACCGCTCGTCCGCCGGGCCGGGGAGGATGCAGACCGCGGCCGGGTTCCCGGCGAAGGGGCGGTCGGTGAACGCGTCCACCTGGATGATCTTCTGTGCCATGGAGTCCTCTCGGAGTCGGCTCGGAAGCCGCCGGGGAGCGTTGCCCCGGCGGCGGCGCTGAAGTTTAGGGAGCCGGGACCGGGGATGGCAACGTGCGCACGGAAAGCACGCGGGGCCCGGACTCAATCGTCCAGGCCCCGCGGATCGGCGTGCGGCCTGCTCGTCGACTCACCGATGGGAGGTCGCCGTGACGACACGCGCCATCTCAGAAGTCGTCCAGGGGAATTCCGTGACCCGATTCGATCTCCCGCAGCCCCTGCTGCGCACATTCGAAGGCCCCGGGAATGGAGTCGAGCAGTACCACGGCCGACGAGGGCTCCGGTTCCACCTCGTCCAGTGCCGTGCTCGGGTTCACGTGTGTCCGTTCCGCAAGCTCCCGCAGCTTCTGTGCATGGCGCTCGTCGAGCTGAACGTTGAACCGGGTTCCTCCTTCAGCCATGAATCCCTCCTGTGTGCTTCACGGGGCGGCACGGCAGACGCAGACCTGGTGGGCGCTGTTCCCCTGGAAGGGCTCCCGGAGCAGGTTGCCGTAGCGCGCCTCCATCCGGAGCCCGGCGACGGACAGCAGCAGCGGAAGCTCCTGCGGAAAGATGTTCCGCACCGCCAGCGTGGCCTTCCGGAAGTCGGGCCGCCCCGGCGCGGAGAAGTACCACGTCTCGCGCTTCACCTGGGCCGCGGCGTCGTACTCCCCCTCCGCCTCCACCGTCACCTCCCCGTGCTCGGGGTGGTCGACCCGCATCACCGGGAAGCGCTCCCCCGCGGGGCCCGCGAGCCGCTGCACACTGGGGTTGAAGATGTCGAACACGAAGACGCCGCCGGGCTCCAGGTGCCGCCGAACCGACCGGAAGCAGGCCAGCAGGTCGTCGGTGGCGTGGAGGTGGAGGAGAGAGTTGCGGGCGACGAACACGAGGGCGAACGACTCGCCCAGGTCGAAGTCGCGCATGTCCCCCTCGACCACCTCACCCGGAACCGGCGCGTCGCGGAGCCGGTCCCGCGCCACCCGGAGCATGTCGGGGGAGAGGTCGAGCCCCACGGTACGCAGCCCCGCCCGCGTGATGGGGACCAGGAGCTGCCCTGTGCCGCACGCCAGCTCCAGCACCGGGCCACCCGCGCGCCGCGCCTCCTCCGCGTAGAAGGCCGCGCGGGGGCCGGGCGGGAACATCAGGTCGTAGAGCCGCGGGTCGGAGTAGAAGTCGTCCATAGTTTCCCTGTGCGCCTCCGGACTCTCCGGAGTTCAGGCGGCACGGGCGGCGATCCGCAGCCACCCCGCGCCGCCGCGATCGTCGATCGTGACCAGACCGGCCGCCCGGAGAGCCGCGTCCAGGGCTTCGCGCGTGAAGGGACGCACCCTCCCCCGACGGCTCGCCCACGCCTTCACCGGGGCGAAGAGGCGGCTCGCCGGCGTGTACCCGGTCACCGGGGGTGTGGGAGCCCGGGCATCCTTGGCCTCCACGATCACCACGCCGCCCGGCGCGAGCAGGCGGTGCACGTCGCGGAGGAGCCTCACGGGATCGTCGATGCATTGCAGCACCCCGGCGCAGAGCACCGCGTCCCACCCGCCGCTCGGGAGCGGAAGCGGACGGTTGAGGTCCGCCCGGAGGAATTCAGGCAGGTGCGGAAGTGGGCCCACGGAGGCGGCCCTGGCTCGCGCGCGGCGGAGCATACCGGGCGCGAAATCGACTCCCGTGGCGCGGAAGCCCGCCGCCGCCAGCGCGAGTGTGTGCACCCCGGTCGCGCACCCGAGGTCGAGGACACTTGCCCCCGGGACGCAGTGCGTGCCCACCCAGCCAGTGATCCGGGCAGCACGCGCCGCGGCCGCGGCGGGAGATACTCCCCCGTCCCAGGTGAGGCTGTGAAAGCTCCAGAAGGCGGCCTCAAGTCGTCGCGGCAGCCGCCGGGAAAAGCTCGACATAGCGCATGATCGCGTGATGGAACCGGGGACGCGGGCCCGTGAGGCGTAGCGAGGTTATTCGAAGCGGCGGGCCAGTTGCTCCAGACTCAAACGCGCGCCGGTGTCGTTGTCCTCCGGCCGCAGCCCCGGCGGCAGGTTGGTGAACAGCAGGGTGACTTCCGTTCCGCCGGGCACCTCCTCGAACGTCACCGTGAGCGTCATCTCACCCAGCATCGCGGGATCGGCGGTGTCGAAGCGGACACCCTCGACGATGCGGCCCGGAGGCGACAGCTCCACGAAACGCACGTGGACCCGGTCCTCCCGGTCGGCCGTCTTGCCCCGGAAGCGGCGCTCGTCCGGCGGGTAGAAGAGCGACATCCGGTATCCGCCCCCCACCCGCGCGTCGAACTCGTGCATGTGGCCCGTCATCTCCGCCGGAGGGAGCCAGGCGACCAGGGCGGCCGGGTCCACGAAGGCTCCGTACAGCTCTTCGGGTCGGGCCCGGATGACCCGGGACGTGCGGGTCGATGCGCCTGCGTGCTCTTCGCTCATGTCACGGCTCGGGTCGGGCGGAGTCGGTGGTTGTGATACCAAATAGGAGAGTAGGAGGCACAGATCAAACGGAGGCTGGGAGGGAGGGCGGCAACGCTAGAAGGGCGTCGCGGATCCAGTCCCACCCGCAGAGCCGACGCACACGCTCGGGATCGGCTTCGAGCAGGCGCAGGTATCCCTCTGCGGCTTCCTTCTTCGCCGCCACACTCTCATAGACCTTCCCCTCGATCCAGCGGCGCACCTCTTCAAAGATGCGCTCGGCCGGGTTCACCTCAGGAGAGTAAGCAGGTTGCCGCACCCGCACCGTCTTCAACGCCTGCATCGCTTGGGCGCGATGGGCCGGCGCTCCGTCCCAGACCACGCAGGGGAGCCCCCACTTCTCCAGCACGGGGAACAGATGCGCCGCATTCATCCGCTCCACCCACGCCCAACAGATCGTTCCGGCCAGGGGATCGACCGCCAGCAGCAGGTACGTCCACTGATAGACGAGTTGCACCCGCTGCACCACCTTCACGCCCCGCGGGGCCAGCACCCGCCGCACCTGCCCCAGCAACCCCATGCGCATCTCGTCGGGGAAGTAGACCGGAGTGCCCGGGGGGATCCTGGCCTTCTTCAGTTCGCTGCTCAGCCCCCCCTTTTCCAGCCTTCCTGCCGGGCTGGGTCTGCCTTCGCGGCTTGGGGACGCGGCACCTTGGGACGGATCTTCAACCGCTCTCGCACGCTGACCATCCCGCTCACCCGATAGGAGACGCCCCACTGCGTCTCGACCCAGTCGCGCATCTGCGGCGTGCTCCGGAACTCCCCGGCTGCGCTGCGATCGTACAGTTCCTTCTGCTGCTCTTGCGTCAGCCGCCCCTCCGAGCCCGGCGCCCCATGTCCGGGCACCCGGCGCAGCACCTCCGGAAGTCCGCCCCTCCGATACCAGCTCAGCCATCGCGCCAGGGTGCGTCGCCCGATTCCCGTCTCGTGGGCCGCTTCGGTTTCCGTCCTCCCCTGCCGCACTAGCCACAGGGCCTGAAGGCGCTGCCGCTGCCGCAGATCCCGCTCGGCCTGGTAGAGCGCATAGAGTTCCTCTGCGCTCTCTGACCACTCCAGACGCCTGATCACTCCTGCCATCGCTCACCTCCTGTGGGTTTCCCTCCACTCAGCAGGATGTGAGCCGCTATTCCTCCCTTTGGGTATGAGGTGGGGAGGCAGGCGGTCTCAGCGGTCCATGACGGGGAGGTAGGCGCGCCAGGGACCTACCGCCTCGCGGTACTGCTTCGCCATGACGCGGGCCACCTGCGCGACATGCCCCAGGTCGTGCGCGACCCAGGTGGCGAGCAGCTGGCGCAGCGTGACCGGCCCGAACTCGGGGTGCTCCCCCTCCAGGGCGAGCTGGTCGTCGGTCAGGCGCCACCCGGCGAGCGTGGTCAGGTTCCCGGCCCGGAGACGCGCGAACTCGTCCAGCAGCTCGGCGAGCGTCTTCCCCTCGCTCTCGCGGAACTGGGCGAAGCGGTCGAACGGCGTGAAGCGGCGCTCCGGCCCCTGGTCGAGGATGAGCCGGGCACGCGGGATCCAGTCGGCGCGTTCGCCGTGGATCAGGTGGCCCAGGACGTCGTACGGGCTCCACGTCTCCGGACCCTCGGTCGCGTCCGTCCATGCGGGTGAGAGACCGGCGAGCAGCGCGCGCAGGGTGTGCGGCGTGCGCTCCAGCACCGCGACGCCGGCCGACAGGTCGAAGTCCATGACGCTTCCCTCAGGAGGTGCGCAGCCGTTCCACGATGGCGGCCACGTGCAGCGCAGTGGTGTCGAGCGCCGGGACGTCCGCGATGGTCGGGGTGGTCAGGAGCAGCGGCAATTCCGTCCCGCCGAGGATCACCCCGTCGATCCCTTCCTCCTCCCGCAGACGGCCGACGAGCGAGACGAACCCGCTCCGCGTCTCTTCCCGGAAGTCGCCCCTGAGCAGCTCCCCCACATAGCGCTCGTGGACCCAGCTCCGGTCTGCGGCGCCGGGCGTCACCACGGCGATCCCGTGGCGGGCGCACACCTCCGGGTAGAAGGGCGCTTCCATGGTGAACCGGGTACCGAGGAGCGCCAGCCGGCTCAGACCTCGCCGCTGGGCTTCGCGGGCGCACACCTCCACGATGCTCAGGAGGGGGACCGGCGAGCGGGCCGCCAGCTCGTCGAAGACGATGTGCGGCGTGTTGGCCGTCATCGCCGCGAAGTCGACCCCCGCGCCCGCGAGCCGGCGCAGCGACGCGAGGAGGTATTCGACGAGCGCCGGCCGGTCCGTTTCGACCAGCCGCAGCGCCCGCCGCACGTCGAGGCTGTCGATGACGATGGCCGGAGCGGTGCCCGGCTCCTCCCGCTCCCAGGCTTCCAGGATGCGGCGGTAGTAGTCGATGGTGGATTCCGGCCCGAGGCCGCCGACGATCCCGACGATGGACATCCGCTGACTCTTCTCTCTCCCGGGGTGGTCCTGGATCTACCGAATGAAGGTTCGGCTGCGCGTGTCGTACTTCGCGACGCGGACCCAGCGGCCGCCCCGGATCGCCCAGAAGTCGAAGTCCGCGAAGCGACGGTCCCCGGCGGCGTTCAGCGCGGTCCAGCCGGTGGTCCCGAAATACGCCTCCGCGGCGGAAGCGAACTTCTCCTTCAGCCCGTTCCCGTCCACGTGCGACGGCGAGGCGAGATAGGCCTGCGCCGCGAGCCACACCCCGTCGTACACCGCCAGGGAAAAGGCGTCCGCCGCCACGCCCGACCTCTTCTCGATACGGTCGGCCACCGACTTCCACCGGTCCCGCGCGTCGTCGTCCAGCCCGAAGATGGGGGCGGGGTACCCGACGCGCTCGGCGAAGGCGGCCGCCTGCGGGGTCAACAGCGCCGGGCTCAGGGCGATCCCGTCGGCGCCGTACCAGCGCACGGTGGCCAGGGTCGGATCCGCCGCCGCGGCCGCGAGCACCGCCGCGACCTCGTCGAACCCGGCGAGGTAGACGGCCACCTGCGAAGCGGGACGGGAAGCGAGCGCCTGCCGCACCTGCGCGCCGAGAGCGGTGACGACGGGGGCGAACTGCGCGGTGGTCGTGGCATACTCCGAGCCGGCGGCCACGCTCCCGCCCCTGGCGGCGAAGCTCGCGCGGGTGGCCAGGTTCAGCCCGCGGTTCCCCGCGTCCCCGCGCCAGAGGGGGACCAGGGTGCGGATCCCGTCGCTCCACATGAGCGCCGCGGTGGCCTCGCCCTCCAGCGTATCGGATGGAGTGAGCCGCAGGATCCCGTCCCCCGACACGGCGAGGCTCCCGGCGGTGCTGGACGGGGACACCACCAGCATCCGCTGGCTATCCACGTACGGCTTCAGCGCGGCCAGCTCGGCGCTCGACTGCGGGCCCATCACCACCTGCACGCCGCGATCGTGGAGCGATTCCAGCTCCTTCAACGCCGTCGCCGGATCGAGCTTTGTGTCTCGGACGTCGACACGGAGGCGCAGGTCGCGATCAGCGAACTGGGCGTTGACGTCCTCGACTCCCAGCTCCATGGCGGCGCGCCCGGCGAGCCCCAGCGAGGACCAGTCGCCGGTGAGAGAGAAGAGGCCGCCGATCACGATCCCGCCGCGATCGGCCCCGGTGCTGTCGGCGCACGCGGTCGCCAGCGGAACGAGGAGCGTCAGCGGCAGGAGCGCGCGGGTGCGTAGAGTGCGCAGAAGTTCTTTCATCGATTTTCAGGATGGCCTGGAGGGTGACGCACGCCGGCTCAGAAGGTCCGTCAGAGGCGTTCTGATGGTGAGGTGGGCGGAAGAGGCGGGAGCGGAACCGGCGGGAAGCGGGGAAAGTCGGCCGTCCGCGGAGATTCCGCAAGAGCGGGATGAGATGGGCGTCGGCGCCTTTGGGCCCACCTGCAAACCATGCTAAACGGCCGAGGTGCTGCTTTGCCGGACGCGCAGGCAGAGGTCCGCCACCGCGGAGGCCCATTCCGGGAATCGGAACCGGAACCCGCTTCGGAGAAGGCGTTCCGGAACCACTCTGCGGCTTTTCAGCACCAGCTCGGTCTCAGTCTGCATGAATACGGCTCCCACGGCGAGCATCCACTCCGCCGCCGGCAATCCCAGGCGGGCACCCCACGCGCTGCGGAGCAGGCGCATGAACTCGGCGTTGGGAAGCGGATTGGGCGACGCCAGGTTCACCGCGCCAGACAGCTCCTCGTGCGCGATGATCCACCGCACCGAGTCGACGAAGTCGTATTCGTGGATCCAGGAAACATATTGCCGCCCGCTGCCCGCGGTACCGCCGAGTCCCCGGCGGACCAGAGTCAGGAGAGTATCGAAGATGCCGCCGGGGTCGGGGCTCATGACCATCGCGGACCGCAGCTTGACCTTCCGTGTTCCGGGGACGTCCGCCTCGTCGAGAGCCCGTTCCCAGGCCATCGCCACGTCGACGCTGAAACGCCACGTGTCCGGTGCCCCCGACTCCGAGCCGCCGAGGGTTCCCGTAAGCTCGTCGTTCGTCCGATCCAGGGAATGGGCATAGATGGTGGCCGTGCTCGCCTGCAGCCAGAGCGGCGGGGGCCGCGAGGCGGCCCCGATCGCCTCCCCGACCACTCGCGTCGAGTCGACGCGGGAATCCCTGATCAGCTCCCGGTTCTCCGGTGTGTAGCGACAGTTCACGCTACGCCCCGCCAGGTTGACCACGAGATCGGCGCCGTCCAACTCACGCGCCCACGGCCCCAGGGATTTCGCGTCCCAGCCGACGGTCCGCCACGGCGCGTCGCGAGGCGACCGGGTAAGCACGACCACTTCCGCGCCTTCGGCATGGAAGGCACGGGCGAGCAGCTGTCCCACCTGCCCGGATCCACCGGGGATGACGACCTTCATTCGGTTCAACGCTCCACGTCGCACGTGGGCGAGCCGAACTCGTCGATCGTTATGACGGGACGGCATTTCGCGCGGGGATCCCGCGTCATCGGATTCTGCTGTGCCTCAATGCACAAGCGCGCAGTCCGGATGTAAAAGTCGATCCGATCTACGAGGGAGTCCCTCGTCTCCGAGTCGAAGCGGTCCCACAGGTCCCAGGCGAGCTGCACGCTGGGCTTCAGACCTTCCTTGTCCGTATCGCCGGCGCGAGTCCGGTTTTCCCCATCCAGCAGGAGAGAGCCGCCCACCTCCCGCAGATCCGTGTAGAGGCCCTTGATCCTGGTGACGAACTCGGTCTTGGTGGTCGTCTCGCTCTGACCAGTCATCGTCTCGCTCCGAAAAGGGACCGACCGTAGAGGCACGGCGGGTGGGATGGCCCGTGGATCTGCCCGTGAGCCGGGAAGCCATCAATGTGGCCTCGTGCCCCATGCCAGTCCAGACACACGCATCCGCGGCACGGTCTTTCTTCAGCGAGGGTCAGGCGTGCGGCCCCTGGACCCCCCTCTGTGAAGGCGCGGGGTTCCAGGGTGAAAGCCGCGGGATCCACCTGGGGACGTGCCGCCGGTACGTCTCGTAGTCCGCACCGAAGCGCCGGACGAGGCCGGGTTCCTCCAGGAGCGGAATGTAGATCGCGTTGATGAAGAGAACGCCGCCGACGAGGTTCCGTAACCGTTCAGGTCTGTGGTGTTTGGGGTCGTGAGAGAGCATCTTGGGATGCATGAGCATCGTGGAGCAACTCGAAGCCGCGGGCGAGGTTTTTTCGCCGGCTGTGCGCGCCGCCCTCCTGGCACTGGAGGCGCGCGTCCGAGAGC
>JAFAYN010000472.1 GCA_019240375.1 Gemmatimonadota bacterium | reverse complement strand
GCTTCGCGGTGGTCGCCAACGAGGTCAAGCAGCTCGCCAGCCAGACGGCGAAGGCCACCGACGAGATCTCCGCGAAGATCAAGGGCGTGCAGGACGGGACGGGGACGGCGGTGGTGGGGATCCGGGAGATCAACGAGATCATCCAGCAGATCAACGCGGTGAGCACCAGCATCGCCGGGGCGGTCGAGGAGCAGAGCGCGGCCACCGGCGAGATCGCGCGGAACGTGAACGAGGCGGCGAAGGGGACGGAAGAGGTGGCGCGCAGCATCACGCACGTCAGCCAGGCGGCCACCGAGACGGCGGGCGGGGCGGCGCAGTCGCTCGCGGCGAGCGACCAGCTGGCCGGGGTGGCACGGGAGCTGGAAGGGCTGGTCTCCGCCTTCCGCATCTGACGGCCGCTTCCACCCGGCGCGAACGAATCGGGCCCCGGCTTTCCGCCGGGGCCCGATTCGCTTTCATTCCCGCGAACGTACGCGCGGCGGGGTTTTTTTACCCCTGTGACCGGCAAGTGGCGCATTCCGGACGCAAAGGGGGTTCAGTTCGGAGCCGGTATTGCCGACATTACCCTGTACCGTACGTCGGCTCAATCCCGGGGCGCGCCCGTCCGTCGGTCGCGCAGCTCCATGAGCCGCTCGTTGGCGGCGAGGAGCCGCTGGTTCAGCTCCCGCAGGTCGGCGAGCAGCGTGGAAACGTTCTCCGGCGACTGGCCGGTGTGCTCCGACGGATTGGTCATGGGTCGTGCCTCTGGGGTTTCCTTTCCGAGTGGGGCCGGCCCGGCAAGATCTCCCCTCGGCGGTGTGGGCGCAAGTCCGCGCAATGGACGTGCCGCGGAGTGGAGTCGTAGAACCTGAAGGAGTCGATGAAGGAAGCCACTGAACCCCGTCCGTCCTCCGCGCTGCGGCGAGGGGGGGACGCCCTGCGCTCCGCGGTGGCGCGCGTGCTCGGCATCCGGTCGGGCTCCGCCCTGCCGGGCGGGGAGCCGTCCGATGGCGAGAGCCGCTTCGCGGACGAGCTGCACCTGCGCCGCCTCCTGGAGGAAGGGTCCACCGTCCTGTACGCGCTGAAGCTGCGCCGGGGCCGCCTGGTGAGCATCTGGTCGAGCGAGAACGCGTGCCGGGTGTACGGGCTCCCCGCGGGCGAGCACACGGACGGCGCGGCGTGGCGGGAGCACGTCCACCCCGAAGACGCGCCGCGCCTCGAGGCCGCGATGCGGGAAGGGAGCCGGGAGGGGTGCCTCTACGAGTACCGCCTGCGCGATCGGTCCGGCGCCTACCGCTGGGTCCGCGACGAGCAGAGGGTCGCGCTCCGGGCCGGGGACGAGGTGACGGTCGTGGGCTCGTGGACCGACATCACCGAGCTCAAGGAGACGCAGGAGGCCCTTCGCCGGCTGGCGGCGGAGCTGGAGCGGCGCGTGGAGGACCGGACCGTGGAGCTGCGCTCCACCAACCAGAGGCTCCAGGAGGAGGTCGGGGAAAGGGAGCGGGCCGAGGAGGAGGTGCGCCGCACGGCCGAGCACTTCCGCGCGCTGACCGAGAACGGCTTCGACATCGTGGCGGTGGTCGACGGCGAGGGGCGGATCCGCTACGCGAGCTCTTCGGTGGAGCGGATGCTCGGGTGCGAGGTGGCGGAGGTGGTGGGGACCCACTTCGCGCAGTACGTACACCCCGACGACGCGGCCGGCGGGGTCGGCCTCCTGAAGGCCGTACTCACCAGGTCCGGCGCCGGGCTCCGGCGGGAGCTGCGCTTCCGGCACTGCGACGGCTACTGGCGGGTGTTCGACGTGGCCGCCCACAACCTGCTGGCGGACCCGGCGGTGGGCGGCGTGGTGGTCAACGCGCGCGACGTCACCGAGCGCAACGTGGCCCTGGAGCGCCTGCAGCAGTCCGAGCGCGACTACCACGGGCTGTTCGTGAACGCGCGGGACGCCATCCTGATCATGGACCCGGACGACGAGATCGTCCTGGACGCCAACCCGCGCGCCTGCGAGATGTACGGCCGGCCCCGGGCGGAGCTGGTGGGGACCTCCCTGCGCGACATCTCGCGCGACCCGGTGCGTGGCGAGCGGATGCTGGCCCAGGTGCTGACCGCCGACGAGACGCTCTGCTTCGACACGATCCAGTACCGCGCGGACGGCGCCGAGCTCCACCTGGAGGTCAGCGCCTCGCTGACCGACTACCAGGGGCGGGTCGCCATCCTGAGCATCAACCGGGACGTGGCCGAGCACCGGCGCTCGCAGGAGGCGCTGCGGGCGAGCGAGGAGCAGTTCCGGCAGCTCGCCGAGACGATCCGCGAGGTGTTCACCATCCGCGACACCCGCACCGACCACGTCCTGTACATCAGCCCCGCCTTCGACGAGGTGTGGGGCCGGCCGCGTGCGGAGGTGGTCGAGAACCCGGCGCGGTGGCTCGCCTGGGTCCACCCGGACGACCGGGAAAAGGCGTCGACGGTCCTGGCCGACATCGAGGAGCCGTACGACCTGGAGTACCGCATCGTCCGCCCGGACGGCGAGGTCCGGTGGCTTTCCTCGCGCGGCTTTCCCGTGCGGGACGCCACCGGGGAGGTGTACCGCCGCGTGGGGACCTCGGAGGACGTCACCGAGCGCCGGCGCGCCGAGGAGGCGCTGCGCGAAAGCCAGCAGCAGCTCCTCCAGTCGCAGAAGATGGAGGCCGTGGGGCGGCTGGCCGGCGGCGTGGCGCACGACTTCAACAACATGCTCATGGCCATCCAGGGGCACACCGAGCTGCTCCGCATGGAGGAGTCGGTGGGGCCGGACATGGAGTGGCACCTGGGCGAGATCTCCAGCGCCGTGGAGCGGGCGGCCGGGCTCACCCGCCAGCTCCTGGCCTTCAGCCGCAAGCAGGTGCTGCAGCCCCGCCCCATCTCCCTGAACTCCGTGATCTCGGAGATGGAGTCGATGCTCGGGCGGATGATCGGCGAGGACGTCGCCATGCGCGCCGTGCTGGCGCGGGACCTGGGCGTGGTGCTGGCCGACCCGGCGCAGCTCCAGCAGGTGCTGCTGAACCTGGCGGTGAACGCCCGCGACGCCATGCCCGAGGGCGGCACCCTGTCCATCGAGACCGCCAACGTGCACCTGTACGGCGAGTACGCCGCCACCCACGAGGAGGTGGAGCCGGGGCGGTACGTGATGCTGGCCGTAAGCGACACCGGGACGGGGATGGACGCGGCCACGCGCGAGCGGGTCTTCGAGCCCTTCTTCACCACCAAGGAGCAGGGGAAGGGGACCGGGCTGGGGCTCAGCACCGTGTACGGGATCGTGCGCCAGTCCGGCGGGCACATCTGGGTGTACAGCGAGCCCGGGATGGGGACCACCTTCAGGATCTACTTCCCGCGCACCGACCGCCCCACCGAGGCGGTGGAGCCCGAGCGTCCCGCCGGTCCGCCGCCCACCGGCGACGAGACCGTGCTCCTGGTGGAGGACGACGCGCTGGTGCGCTCGCTCCTGAACACCTTCCTGGACCGGCTCGGCTACCAGGTGCTCACCGCGGCCAACGGTGAAGAGGCGGTGGCGCGGGCGGGAACGCACCCGGGAATCCTCCACCTGCTGCTGACCGATGTGGTGATGCCGGGGATGAACGGGCGCGAGCTGGCGCGGCGTGTCCGCGTGCTGCGTCCGGAAGCGCGGGTGCTGTACATGTCCGGGTACACGGACGACGCCATCGCCCTGCACGGGGTGCTGGATCCGGACAGCGACTTCGTGCAGAAGCCCGTTTCCCCCGACCAGCTGGCCGCCACCGTCCGCTCGGTACTGGACGCGCAGCGGCGGGAGTAGCGGTACGGAGGGACCCGGCATCATCCGAAGCAACCACCGCCCGCCTCCGGGCGGCCCACACACGATACCTGG
>JAFAYN010000445.1 GCA_019240375.1 Gemmatimonadota bacterium | reverse complement strand
GAAGCCGTGGAGCGCGTGCTGGAAGACGGTCACGCCCGCGTCGTCGCCGGACAGCGAGAAGCGGGGACCGGAGGCCGAGCCCGCGGCGGCCCGGGCGCGCGACAGCACCGCGCCCGCGAGCGCCCGGTACGACGCGACGGAGGAGTCCGCCGTCGAGGCGGCCGCGCCGTCGCGGAAGGTGACGACGTAGCTGGTCGCGGCACCCGACGCGCCGGGCACGGCGCCCGGCACCGTGGGGGCGCCGTCGCTGCAGGCGGCGGCGACGGCGAGGACGAGAGGAAGCACCGCCGTGAGCCGGCGGGGTGGGCGCAGACAGCGTGGTAGCATGCAGAAATCTCCGAAGAAGGCACACCAGTGGGACACCCCGGCCGGGGTGCCGTACTCTCGGAGAGGTATCGGCAGGCCGGCGGCCCCGTTGAAGCGGACCGCCGGTGAGGGGCGCGCCTTAGCGGACGACCTCGAAGTCGGTGAGGGTGAAGCCGGCCTCGTCGTCCACCATCCGCCGATCGTAGTCCACGGAGTAGCTGAGGGGGTATCCCCGCCGCGCGTCGTAGACCGCGCTGAACCGGTAGGGGTCGTGGTCGATCACGCCCTGGACGGTGGCGAAAAGGTCCTCGATCGTGTCGTACTCGTCGAAGTACTCCGCCCGGATGGGGCGGGCGGGATTCACCGGGGTGACGGAGACGGTGCGGCCGTCGCGCACCTCCACGCGGGCGGGAGCCACGGATTCGGACGGGCACTCGCCGCACACCTTGTAGAGGGTGTAGCGGTAGCTGGTGATCCCCTGGCGCTCCCACGCGGTCCGGGCGGCGCGGAGGTCGTTCCGCTGGCTCGCGGGGCCGGAGGGGTCGTAGGCGCACGCCTGGAGCGCGAGTGCGAGGGGCGCGAGCACGAGCAGGGCCCGCTTCACGTTCGTACGATTCTGGTTCATGCGGGATTCCCTCCGTGTGGGGCGTGGGAGCTTGGTCGCGGGGCTACGGAGATCCGACGATCGCGGCGCGCCGTCCGTCACGGGACCACCGCACCCTACGCCAGACGGCCAGGAACCCCACGGCAAGTACGCAGATCCAACCGAACACGTCGCCGACCCGTCCATAGAGGGTTTCCGCCCCATGCGCCGGGAGGGTGGTGGTGGCGATGGTCGTCCCTCCCACGACCGGGCGCTCGGCCCGCGTGCGCCCGGTGCGATCGTACGCGCCCAGGAAGCCCTCACGCGCGCTGCGTGCGACGGCGTATCCGTTCTCCACCGCGCGCATGGCCGTCATCCGCGCACCCATCCACCCGTCCCTTCCGAAGTCCCAGGCCGGAACGGTCACGATCGCCGCGCTCCCGGCGTATTCGCGGCCGATGCCGGGGACGTGCATGTCCTTGCAGATGGCGACTCCGACGTGCGTGCCCGCGGCGGCGACGAAGAGCGGCGTCCGGCCCGGCACGTCCCGGTCCTCCCAGCCAGGGACCAGGCGCTGCTTGTCGTACCAGGCGATCCGGCCGTCCGGCCCGGCGACGAGGGCGCGGTTCCGATAGGTGCCGCCGTCGCGGACCTCCACTCCGACGACGACCGTCGTCCCGGCCGCCCGCGCGGCCGTCGCGACGTCAAGGGCGGCGCGCGCCGCCGCGGCGGCGTCGAGCAGCGCGACCTTCTCGGGGAGTACGACGAGCCCGCCCTGGCGGGCGGCTCCCGCGACGGCGGGGCGATAGGCGGCCCAGACGGGCTCCCACTCCCCAGGAATCCCGTCGAACTGGTCGGTCGCGACGAGCGCGACCGGGATCTCCCGGCTCCCGGTCGGCGCGTGAAGCCGCCCCGCCGAGAAGAGTACGACGGCGGTGCCGATCAGAACGAGCGCGGCGCCCGCCGTCCGGCGCTGCGGCGGGGACCAGGCGCCGGATCCCCACAGGCCGGCCAGCGAGCCGGGGAGGAGAACCAGGAAGACCACCGCCGGCACCCCCCCGAGCGCGGCGACCTGGACGACCGCCGGCACGTCCATCTGGCTGTACGCCAGGCTCCCCGCGGCCCCGTGCGGCGACACCGCGAGGGTGAGCGTTTCGAGGGCTGCGATCGTGGCGGGGAGTACCAGCATGGCGAGGCCGAGCGGCAGGCGACGCGCGGCGTCGTGGGCGAGCCGGCTGGCGAAGACCCATGCCCCGACGCGGAGCAGGGAGATCACCAGAGTGACGGCCCAGCCGCTCATCTCGACGTAGTAGCCGAGCACGCCGATCATGGCCGCCGCCCCCGCGACGGCACCCGCCCGGCGGGCGTGTCCGCGCGAGCCGGAGCCAGCCACGACCAGGGGCAGCGGAGCGAGCCAGGGCGCCCACCACTGCGGGTGCAGCGCGTAGCCCGCCGCCAACAGCGCGCCCGCGATCGCGGAGAGGGCCAGACGAGCGGGGCGGCTCAACTCCCGCTCCCTGGAGACGGGGCGCACGACAGGGACGGGGCGCGCTGAGGATGCAAGGGAATTGCGGACGGGAATGGGAAGGACGGGGAGACACGACGGACCGAAACGTGCCGCAAAGCAGTATATCGCCAGGGACACGGGCTCGGAAAGACGCGGCAAACCCTCTCACCACCGGAGGACGATCATGACCAGAACGACGCTGGCCCTGCTGCTGGGACTGTCCGCTCCCGCGGGCGCCACGGCGCTCCTCAAGCCGCTCGACTTCTCCTACCGTCCGCTGTCGCAGGGGCAAATGGTCGAAGCGCGAGCGACCGCGGAAGGCGGCACCGGGCGCATCGCCGTGCACGGGCAGATGGGGACGCCCAACCCCTGCCAGACGCTCACCGCCACCCGGACCCGGAGCGGCACCACCGTCGTGCTGCGCGTGGTGTCCCGCCCCAAGCCCGACGTGATGTGCGTCGCCACGCTCGGCGGCTACGTCTACGACGCCACGCTGAACGGACTGCGCCCCGGCACCTACCGGCTGCGCGTCACGCACCAGCTCCCGCAGACCGGGAATCCCGCCGAGCGGACCGTGCTCGACCGGACGGTGCGGGTGCGCTGAGCCGGCGCGCCCGCCACGACAGGAAAAGGGAACCGGCGAGGAGCACCCACATGCTCCCCCACCAGACGTAGAAGCCCACGCGCACCCCGCCGAAAGGTTCGGCTTTCGTCTCGCTCGAAACCCCGGTGAGGTACAGGGTGAACACCAGGGGCGCCAGGGCGACGGCGAGCGCCGACCAGGCCGCGGCCCGGTTCCACCGCCGCCCGACGAACGCCCAGAGCCCCACCAGCCACGCCACGTTCGCGCACCAGCTGTACTGGCGGGCCAGAAGCCCCAGCACCCCCAGGACGAGCAGCTCCCCTCCGCGGGTCGGCAGGCGGTCATCACTGCTGAGGAGGACGGCGGGGAGGTCGCAGGCATACGCGAACAGGAGCACGCTCGCGCCTGCCACCAGCACGCGCTCGCGGAACAGCCGGGGCTCGGAAGGTTCGTGAGGAAGGCTCATCGTACCGGGGGGAAGGAGGTGAGGGAGGGCGGATCGCGGAGCGAAACGAGGTCAGCCGTCCACCGCCCACTGGTTCCGGCGCCGGGGGTGAGACGGGGGAGAGGGCGCGGGGGGCTGCAGCCACCACAGGTAGGCGGCGCCGAGCAGGAGCACGCACATCGCGGCCAGCCACAGGTAGTAGCCGGCATAGAACCCGTCGAACTGGATCGGCACGTTGCCGAGGCCGCTGGTGTAGGTCTTCCGGCCGTTCCGGGTGAGGGTGAGGGCGGACAGGAGTACCGCGAACGCGGCCTGGATCGACGCCTTTCTCCATCGCCGCCGATGCAGCGACCAGAGGGAGAGCAGCCACAGCACGTTGGCGAACCACTCGAAGGATCCCACGATGGGACCCGCGATCCCCGTGACGAGCAGGAGCCACCCGGGATCCACCGGCGTGTTCGGACCGGCGCCGCCGTCGTGGATGGCAGGGAGCATGCAGGCGACCACGAACAGGGCCGCGCTGACCGCCATGGTCAGCCCGCGGACGCGGAGCGCCAGGGAGTCGGTGGAGGCATCGGAGGGGACTTCGGTGGGGACTTCGGCGAAGTGGGTCATGGTGGGAAGGAGTGAGGGTGGAAGGGTGCGACGGGAACCTGCCGCGGGAGGAAACCGATAACCGGGAAGATCGTGGTCCTGCTGCTGGGGCTGGCCGCCTGCTCCGACCGCGACGCCGAGATGGCGTTCGCCGTCCGCCCGCTGAAGCCCGGCACCCTGCCCACCTTCCCCACGGTGCGGGCCGAGGGCGGCCCCGGGACAATCGTGGTGCGGGGGCGGCTGGAGGCCCCCTCGCCGTGCCAGGCGGTGAGTGGCAAGGTGACGGCCGACGGCGCCGGCGTGACCGTGCGCGTAGAAGCGGAGCCGCGGGGCGTGGCCTGCCCCGACGTGATCTCCCCCTTCGGCTACGACGCGACGGTGTCGGGGCTCGGGCGGGGGAGGTACCGGCTGCGGGTGGTGCACGCCTACCCGGGGACCGGGTGGGGAGAGCGGACGGTGCTGGACCAGGAGGTCCCCGTCCACTGAAGAAGGGTCAGCTCGGGCGGATCCCCGGCTCCTGCCACCGGCCGCGGGCCCGGAGCGCACGGGCCACCGGCGCGTCGGGGCCGTCCACCATCACCACGGTGGACTCCGCCTTGGTGACGAACAGGTACTTGTGGAAGCCGGTGGGCGCGTCGGGGCCGTGCGCCCGCTTCAGCTCGGCGA
Source organism: Gemmatimonadota bacterium (assembly GCA_019240375.1). Lineage (GTDB taxonomy): Bacteria > Gemmatimonadota > Gemmatimonadetes > Longimicrobiales > Longimicrobiaceae > JAFAYN01. The sequence continues at coordinate 140 of JAFAYN010000445.1, read as the reverse complement.
GGACGCGGTCCACCTCCGGGCGGGCATCGCCGCGGTGCGTCAGGACGTGGAAGTGCTCGGCCATGAGTGGCGGCGCGGCGGCGGTCTCACGGCTCGATCCCGTATTCCTTGATCTTGCGGTACAGCGTCCGCTCCCCGAT
>JAFAYN010000198.1 GCA_019240375.1 Gemmatimonadota bacterium | reverse complement strand
CCGTGACCGCTCGGTGGCGACCGACCGCGACGTGTACATGAGCGCCGCCTGGACGATCCGCGACCGGCTCGCGGAGCGCTGGGCCGCCACGCAGCAGGGCTACCAGCAGGGCGACGTCAAGCGCGTCTACTACCTGTCGCTGGAGTTCCTGATGGGGCGGACCCTCGGGAACGCGCTGATCAACCTGGGCCTGGAGGGCGAGACGGCCGAGGCGCTGGAGGAGCTGGGCTACGAGCTGGAGGCGCTGGAGGAGCGCGAGCCGGACGCGGGGCTCGGCAACGGCGGCCTGGGCCGGCTGGCGGCGTGCTACCTGGACTCCATGGCGACGCTGGAGATCCCCGGCTACGGCTACGGGATCCGCTACGAGCACGGGATCTTCCGGCAGAAGATCGACGAGCAGGGGCGCCAGGTGGAGATGCCGGACAACTGGCTCCAGGACGACAATCCCTGGGAGATCGCCCGCCCGGACCGCACCTACACGGTGAAGTTCTACGGCCGCGTGGAGGGGGCCCCCGACGAGAACGGGCGGATCCACTTCCGCTGGGTGGACACGCAGGACGTGCGCGCCATGGCGTACGACACCCCGATCCCGGGGTACTGCAACCGCACCGTCAACACGCTGCGCCTGTGGGCCGCGAAGGCCACCGAGGAGTTCGACCTGGAGGACTTCATCCGGGGGAACTACGTGGCGGCGGTGGAGGCGAAGACGCAGACGGAGACCATCTCCAAGGTCCTGTACCCGCCCGACGACACGGGGAGCGGCAAGGAGCTGCGCCTCAAGCAGCAGTACTTCTTCGTCACGGCCACGCTGCAGGACATCATCCACCGCTACCTGGGCGAGCGGAAGACCTTCGTGGACTTCCCCGACAAGGTGCAGGTCCAGCTCAACGACACCCACCCGGCGATCGCGATCCCGGAGCTGATGCGGCTCCTGATGGACGACCACGGGCTGGAGTGGGACGACGCCTTCGACATCGCCCGGCGCACCTGCGCATACACCAACCACACGGTGCTCCCCGAGGCGCTGGAGTCGTGGAGCGTGGAGCTGGTCGGGCGGCTCCTCCCGCGGCACCTGGACCTGATCCGGGAGATCGACCGGCGGCTGCGCTCCCGCGTCCGCGAGCGCTTCCCCGACCAGCCGGAGCGCGAGGAGCGGATGGCGATCATCTCCGGGGGGATGGTGCGCATGGCCAACCTGGCGATCGTGGGGAGCCACACCGTCAACGGGGTGGCGGAGCTGCACACGCAGATCCTCAGGGACCGGCTCTTCCGCGACTTCAACGAGCTGTACCCGGACCGCTTCACCTCCGTGACCAACGGGGTGACCCAGCGCCGCTGGCTGCTCAAGGCCAACCCGGAGCTGGCGCACCTCCTCAACGCGACCATCGGCGACGGGTGGGTCACGGACCTGACCAAGCTCGCCGACCTGGAGAAGCACGCGGACGACCCGGAGTTCCGCGAGCGCTGGCGGGAGATCAAGGCCGCGAACAAGCGGAAGCTCGCGCAGGTGGTGCTCGACGAGGCGGGGGTCCGGATCGACCCGGAGGCGATCGTCGACGTGCAGGTGAAGAGGATGCACGAGTACAAGCGCCAGCTCCTGAACGCGCTGCGGCTGGTGGACACCTACCTGCGCCTGAAGGCCGACCCGGCGCTGGACCTGTACCCGCGGGCGGTGCTCTTCGGCGGCAAGGCGGCCCCGACCTACTGGACGGCCAAGCTGGTGATCCGGATGATCAACCGGATCGGCGCGCTGGTGAACGCCGACCCGGAGGTGAGCCGGAAGCTGCAGGTGGCCTTCCTCCCGGACTACCGGGTCTCGCAGGCGGAGCGGATCTTCCCCGGGAGCGACCTGTCGGAGCAGATCTCCACCGCCGGCTACGAGGCTTCGGGGACGGGGAACATGAAGTTCGCGCTGAACGGAGCGCTGACCATAGGGACGCTGGACGGCGCCAACGTGGAGATCGCGGAGGCGGTGGGGCGCGAGAACATCTTCATCTTCGGGCTCACCGCCGAGGAGGTGGAGGCGCGCAAGGCGGCGGGGTACTCCCCGCGGCGGGAGGTGGAGGCCAGCCCGAGGCTCCGCGCGGTGCTCGACTTCGTCGCGGGCGGTGGCCTTTCGCCGGAGGAGCCGGGGCTCTTCCGCCCGCTGCTCGACTCGATCCTGGGCGACGACCGCTTCATGGTCCTGGCCGACTTCGACGCCTACCTGGCCGCGCAGGACGCGGTGGACGCGGCGTACCGCGACCAGGACGACTGGACCCGGAAGTCGATCCTCAACGTGGCCCGCTCCGGGTTCTTTTCCAGCGACCGCTCCGTGAAGGAGTACGCGAAGCGGATCTGGAAGCTGTAGGCGCCGGTCGCGGCGCATGAAAGTGGGAAGCCCTCCGACGGCAGCGCCGTCGGAGGGCTTTCTCGTTCCCGGCGGGCTTCCCCGCCGCTCAGTTGAAGACGGCCTCGTACTGCCCCGGCCCGACCGGGACCAGGAAGAGCTCGAAGGCGCCCATCGCCTCGTTCTCCATCCGGTAGATGCGCTGCGGCAGGATCGGCCGGGGCGGCCCGAGGAAAAGGAGGGCGAAGGGCATGCGGTCCCGCCCGCGCGCCGATTCCTCGCTCCCGAGGTTGACCTGGGCGAGGCGGGTTTCCAGCGGGCTCCCGTCGTCCAGCCGGATGACGAACGTCTCGTTGAGGCGCTCGGAAAAGGTCTCGTACGTAAAGGTCTCCAGCATGGTGGCTCCGGTGAGTGGCGGATAGGTACGGTCCAGGAAAGATGCGCCCGCAGGGACTCGGGCGCGACAGAGGGCGGCTATTCCGCCGCGACGACGCTCTCGATCCGCTCCCGGTCCCTGACCCGGGCGCGCCCGCTGTTCAGGGAGCGGCGCTCCTCGGCGGTGCCGTCCGCCAGGCGCACGAGAAGCAGCACCTGCGACGCGCGCGTAAGGGCCGGGTTCCAGGTGGCGGTGGTGCCGTCACCGGAAAGGCGGACGGGGAGCGGATCGGGCATCGGGGGACGGGATCGGGGTTTGGACGGACGCGGGACGGGAAGGTATATTCGGAACGAACGTTGCACCGCGCCAGGTGCGGCGGCACCCGAGAAACCGAGAGAGATCGCCCATGCCCGATATCACGTGCACGCGCTGCGGCCAGACCCGCGCCGCCGTTCCCTACGCTCCCTTCAACAACGAGCTGGGGAAGCGGATCCACGCGGAGATCTGCCAGGTCTGCTGGGGCGAGTGGCTGCGCCAGCAGACGATGCTGATCAACCATTACGGGCTGAACGTCCGCGAGCCCGACGCCAAGAAGTTCCTGACGGAGAACACCGAGAAGTTCCTCTTCGGCGGCGACACCGAGCAGGTGGACACCAGCAAGCAGGGGACGATCAGCTGGTAGGAGGCCCCAAGCCCCCTCCCCAAACCCCTCCCCCGCAAGCAGGGGAGGGGCTCAACTACAACAGCATCAAGCAGTTCTCCCCTCTCCCAGCATTGGGAGAGGGGCCGGGGGTGAGGGCCTACCATGCCCGGGCACCGCACGCCCCCATCCGCCTTGCTGCGCTCGGACAGCAGCCCCCTTGATCCCCCAATTCTGGGGGAAGGCTTTTTTTGTCCATTTCTGTCGTTCGTAGTTCCCTGCCGTTCCCATATTCTGTCACGGAGGGAGACGCGCCCGGCAGTTTGGGCGTGGCTCACTCCGGGTTGGGGAGACTCACGGCTGTTTCGTGAGGCTCACCGGCCCCGCGTAGGAGACCGGCAGCAGTACCGCCGGGCTCCGGAGCGGCCCGCCAGCGCGCACCCGAGCTGATCAGAGAGCCGCCGAAGCGACCTCCCTCGTGGCGAGAGACGCACGCTTCCGCTCCATCCCCTCCAGAATCGCGGCAACCACCGGCGCCGGGTCGTAACGCACCGGGTCCGTGGTCGGAAGCCCCGTCTCCGCCTCGGTACGCGCGATCTCGGCGCGGGCTTCCTCGTCGGACAGGTCCCAGGTGTTCAGACAGATGGCGATCACCTTCGACTCCCGCAGCGGCGCGATGGCGCTCTCGTAGATGCGGATCGTCTCCTGCACCGAAGGAAGCGTCATCCACGAGTACACGTTGTACCGGTTGTACGGGCACCGCCGCGACGGCTGGTGGCAGAGCACCATCGCGTCGGGCATGGACCCGTGCAGCAGCCCCAGCGTCACCCCCGAGTACCCCGGGTGCACCAGCGACCCCTGCCCTTCCACCAGCACCACGTCGTTCCCCTCCGCGGCCTGGAGCGTCAGCCGCTCCGCCGCCCCGCCGATGAAGTCGGCCACCACGGCGTCCACCGCGATCCCCCACCCCTCGATCAGGATCCCCGTCTGCCCGGTGGCCGCGAACCCCACCTTCGTCCCCTCCCGCTTCATCGCGTCGCGGAGCTGGAGACCGGCGGTCATCTTCCCGATGTTGCAGTCGGTCCCCACGGTAAGCACCGTGTAGGCGTCCAGCAGCCGCGCCTTGCCCGTGGAGACGGGAAGGTCGTTCGGCGGGCGCCGCAGGTCGCGGATCTCCACACCGTGCTTCGCGGCCAGCCCGGACAGCTCCGGGTCGTCCCCGAGGTGGAAGTGCAGTCCGCTCACGATGGACAGCCCCGACTCGATCGCCAGCCGGAGCGCCGGGCGCCAGTCGTCGGGGAGGCGGCCGCCCTGCGGCGCGATTCCCACCAGCAGCGAGGTCGGCCCGTGCTTCAGCCCCTCCTCCATCCCGGCCACCACCGGGATCGCCCCCCCGAAGCCGAGGACGTCCTGTGCGGTCTTCCCCGCCAGGCGGGAGTCGATCACCGCGACGATCCGCTCCGGGAGGTAGCGGATGGCGCTGTTTGCGGTCTTGGTGGTCTCGGGGCCGAAGTGCCCTTCGGCGAGGATCAGGTACCGTTCTTCGCTCATGGCCGGGAGTCGGGAGTGTACGGGTCGGAAGCGTGCGGGTCGAATACGGGCGTGCGGCCGCTCAGCGCGGCACCTCGCCGGTGCGCTCCAGGAGCGCGGGGATGCTGAGCCCTGCGGCGGACGGGTGCACCAGGAGGGCGCTGTCGGGGAGGCGGATCTCCACCGCGGTGTCGCGCACGAAGCGCCGGAAGCCGCGCCCCTCCAGGAGCCGGTGGATGTACACCCTGCGGACGATCACGATCACCGTCGCCAATACCGGGACGGCCACCAGCAGGCCGATGGCGCCCAGCAGCTCGGCCATGATCAGCACGCTCAGGATGGAGAGCACCGGCGGCAGGTTGATCTGCCGCTCCATGATGATCGGGTGGACGAAGTTGGCCTCGATCAGGTGGATCACCACCCCCAGCAGGACCACCCCCAGCGCCTGGACCGGTCCTCCCGCCCCCAGCGCGAAGAGCGCCGGGAGGAGGGTGGAGGCCAGGGAGCCGAAGAAGGGGACCACCACCACCAGCCCGGTGAACACCCCGAAGGCGAGCGAGTACTGCACGCCCAGGATCATCAGCCCGATCCAGGTGAGCACCCCCAGGAAGACCATTGCCAGCATCTGCCCCACGATCCAGGCGCGCAGCGTGGTGGACAGGTCCGACAGGATGTCGCGCGCCAGGTCGCGGTGCACCGGCGGGACCAGGATCACGATCCCCTCGCGGTAGAGCCGCGGGCGCAGCGTCATGTAGATGGCCATCACCATCACGCTGAACAGGTGGATCAGGAGGGTGATCCCGCCGAACAGGTAGGGGAAGAGGCCGGAAAAGTAGCGCCCCAGGTTGCCGACCATGGAGGTGACGTGCTGCATGGTCTGGTCGGGCGGGGGGAGCACCTGCCCCACGATCGGGTAGCGCTGGCCCAGCTCCGCCAGCGCCTGCCGCCAGCCGGACAGGAGCTTGGGGAGGGCGCTGATCAGCCCCTGCGTCTGCTGCATCACCGGCGGGACGATCAGGTACCCGATCCCCACCAGCGCGACCAGCGTCAGCAGCACCCCCAGCAGGAGCCCCCAGCGGCGCGGGAGGTGGAAGCGGCGCTCGAAGAAGTCGGTGATCCCCCCGAGGTACAGGGAAAAGAGCGCCGCGATGAAGAACAGGAGAAGGGTGTCCGCGACGCTGTACACGAACAGCAGGAAGAGCACCGCGAAGATGGCGGCGATCAGGACCCCGTAGGGACTCCGCGGCTGGGTGGATTCGCGCACGCGAGGGATTCCAGGGATGAAACGGACAGGGCCGGTGCGGGTGCACCGGCCCTGAAGCTATCGCGCGCCGTCGGGATTGGAAAGCCGAGGGAGCGTCAGACCTGGCCGCGCTCTTCCTCTTCCAGCGCCTCGAACTCCTCCAGCAGCTCGGCGTCGCGCACCCGGTCCGAGCCCTGGGTGGTGGCCTGCCCGGTGGCGCCCGCCGCCTGCGACGCCGCCCCGGTGGGGAGGGCCTTGGGTTCGGCGGCGGCCGGAGCGGGGAGCACACCCATCTTCTGCTTCAGCTCCAGCAGCCGCATGTCGGCGTCGCCGCCCTTGTCGAGCTGCGCGAACTCCCGCTCCAGCGGGTCGCCCGACAGGTCGTCGCTCACCTCGGCCGAGGCCAGGGCGAGGCGCTCGTTCTCCTCGATCCGCTCGGCCATCCGGTCGAACGCCTGGAAGGCGGACTGGTCGGAAAGGCCGGACATGGTCTCGTGGATGCGGCGCTGCGCCTGCGCCCGCTTCTGCTTGGCGATCAGCAGGTTCTTCTTGCGGCGCGCTTCCTCGATCTTGGTGTTGAGCTGGCGGAGCGCCTCCTTGAGCTTCTCCGTCTCGGCCGACTGCCGCTGCCAGGTCTCGTGCAGCGACTGCGCGCGCTCGGCGTGCTCCTGCTGCCGGGTGAGCGCCTGGCGCGCCAGGTCGTCACGCCCCTGCCGCACGGCCAGCACCGCGCGCCGCTCCCAGTCCTGCGCCTGCTTGGCCTCTTCCTCGACCTGGGCCTTGAGCCGGCGCTCGTCCGCGATCGCCACGGCGACTTCCTGCTTCGCCTTGGTGAGCTGCTCGCGCATGTCCAGGATGACCTGGTTCAGCATCTTCTCCGGGTCTTCGGCCCGGGCGATCAGGTCGTTGAGGTTGGACCGGATCAGCGTGGAAAGCTTGGTGAATATTCCCATGATCGATGTTCGGTTTCAGTGCCCGGAGCGAAGTGCGGCGGCGGTACTCAGCAGACGCGGTACGG
>JAFAYN010000565.1 GCA_019240375.1 Gemmatimonadota bacterium | reverse complement strand
AAGTTGGGCGCCGTCATCGTCTCCTTCTCCACCAGGTCCCACTTGTTGGCGACGATGATCAGCCCGCACCCCGCTTCCCACGCCTTTTCCGCGATCTTGAGGTCCTGCACCGCCACCCCCTCGGTGGCGTCGATCAGGAGGAGGCAGACGTCGGCGCGCTCGATCGCCCGCTCGGTGCGGATGGAGCTGTAGAACTCCACCCCCGGGTCGATGCGCGCCTGCCGCCGGAGTCCCGCCGTGTCCACGAACACCAGCTTGTGGCCGTGGTACTGCATCGGGGTGTCGATGGCGTCGCGCGTGGTCCCCGCCACGTCCGAGACCACCAGCCGCTCCTCGCCCAGGAGCCGGTTGACGAAGCTGGACTTCCCCACGTTGGGCTTGCCGATCACCGCCACCCGCAGCGCGTCCTCCTCCTCCCCTTCCCCCTCGGGGAGGAGGCCGACGATGGCGTCCAGCACGTCGCCGCTCCCTTTGCCGCTGGTGGAGCTCACCGGAAGGGGCTCGCCCAGCCCCAGGTCCCAGAAGTCGTGGTGCGCCAGCGCGTTGACCGCGCCCAGGTTGTCCACCTTGTTGACCAGGAGCACCGTGGGACGCTGCGTCTTGCGCAGGTAGTCGGCGATCTGGTAGTCGAGCGGGTGCGGCCCGGCCTTGCCGTCCACCACCTGCACCACCGCGTCGGCCTCGTCGATAGCGGTGAGCACCTGCGCGCGGATGAGGCGGTCCATCGGCTCGTCCGAGTTCTCCACCATCCCCCCGGTGTCCACCAGGTAGAACCGGCGCCCGTTCCACTCGGCCAGGGCGAAGTTCCGGTCGCGGGTCACGCCCGGGAAGTCTTCCACGATGGCCAGGCGCTGGCCCAGCACGCGGTTGAAGAAGGTGGACTTGCCGACGTTCGGGCGGCCGACCACGGCTACGACGGGGAGGTTCAAGGACGGATCTGGCTCGAGTGGGACGGGATGCACGCACGGGGCGGCGCGGCGAATATGGCCGCCCGCCCGGAGCGCGTCAACGGCGCGGTCACCCCAGCGGGGCGCCGCACGAGGTGCAGGTGGTGGCGCCGGGCTCGTACACCTCGCCGCACGAGGGGCAGGCGAAGACCACCTCGCCGCCGGTGTCCATGTACGCCCGGATGGTTTCCAGCGCGGCCCCGTACTCCCAGGTGGGGACCATCACCCGCACGATGCTCAGCTCCCCCAGGTCGACGGGGAAGTTGTGGTCGTTCTGCGAGTAGATCTGCGCGTCGATCCCCTCGGCCAGCAGGTTGTCGCGCAGGAGCTGCGCTTCCAGCTCGCCGGTGGTGGTGTACACCTGCGCCCACCCCTCGATCATGGGGACGGCGCGGTGCTCCTCGCACAGGACGGCGTCGCGGTCCCCGGCGCGGCACTCGCCGCACACGGCGCGGCCGCAGATCACGCAGCGCCCCTCGGCGTCGCGGTCGGGGTGCGTCTCGCACGCGGCCGCGACCCGGAGCGCGCCGCACACCGGGCAGGCGTCCGAGCCCTCGTACTCCGTCTCGCAGCGCGGGCAGCGGAAGGTCTCGCCCGCGGGCTCGCGGACCTCGGAAAAGGGCTGGGTGACGTCGGACGACAGCTCGCCTTCGCGGTTCGGGACGTTGGCCATTTTGATCCAGGTTGGGGTCGAATCGGAACCGACTGCGTGCGGGGTCGCAAGATCCGTGCGCTCCCGGGAAGCACGAAGGGGCGGCTCCGCGGAGCCGCCCCTTCGATCGCCCTCCGGGCGAAGCCGCTTCGGCTTACCGGTAGGTGTAGCTGAAGCTGCTCACCGTGGCGCCCTGCGGGAGCGGCACCTGGAAGTTGGCGCTGGCGCCCTTGGCCGGGGCGTTGACCGTCACCGACTGCGTCCCGACGTTGCCGGACGGACCCCAGAAGGTGAAGGTGAGGTTCACGGGCGCGCCGGCGGCGGCCTTGTTCCCCGTCACCTTGCCGGTGAGCCGGCCGGGGCCGCTCTCCGGGGTCTCGATCCGCACCTCGTCGACGTACACGGGGAGCGCGTCGACGTTGGTCAGCACCTTGAGCGCCTGCTCGTTCTGCTTCGACTCCTTGAAGGCGTTGAAGAGAATGATCTGGGCGTTCTGGTTGAGCGGGTCGATGGTGGCCACCCGCTGCGCGACCGGGATCAGGTCGGTCCAGCGCTGCATCTTGTACATCGCCAGAGCGTAGTTGTACCACGCGTCGCGGTTGTTGGGATCCGCGGTGGTGATGTAGCGGAAGATGCTGGCGGCGGTGTCGTACTGCTCCGACTGGAAGGAGCGGGCGCCGGCACCCAGCAGCCCCGAGTAGGCGTTCTGGCGCATCTCGGCGCGCTGCGCCATCTCCGCGGCCGAGGTGTCGGCCGGGAGCTTGCCGAGGATCTCCAGCGTCTGCCGGTACGCCTGCGTGGCACGCGGGATGTCGCCGCGCTGCCAGTACACCACGCCCAGGTTGAAGGTGGCGTCCGGGCGCGCCGACGAGACCATGTTGGCGCGCTGCCAGGCGGCCACGGCGGCGGCGGTGTCGTTCTTCTGGTACGCGTCCATCCCGGCCTGGAAGGCGGTCGCCCACAGGCGGTCGCGATCCGCGGCGATCTCCGAGGAGAAGGCCGGGCAGAGCTGCACGGCACGGTTCCACGCGGCGACGGCGCCCTCGACGTTCCCGGCGGCGGCCTGCGCGCGGCCGAGCAGGTACTGGTGCTGCGGGTTGGCCTCTTCGGCGGTCACGGCCGCCTGGGCCCCGGTCACCGCGTCCTGGGTGCGGTTCAGGAGCAGGCTCTTCGCCGCCGTCTGCGCGGCGGCGCTCGGGGTGACGCTCACCCCCGCGGGGCAGGTGACGGTCGGGAAGGCGCCCGCGACGGCGCCCCCCGGGGCCGCGCTCGCACCCGCCGTGGTGCCGGCCGACGCGCAGGCGCCCGCCACGACCGACGCGCCCAGGGCGAAGATCAGTCCACGCTGAAGTCTCATTGCTTTCCTCCGGTGATGGTGACCGGCCCGTCCGGGCCGGATGACACAGGGCCGCTCCGACGGGCTCACCCTTCCGCGGCCACTCCCTCCGACAGCATCGCCCGGTACGCCGCGAGCGGCGTCATCCCCAGGCGCTCGGCGGCGCGGGCCACGTCCTCGAACTCGGGCTTGGCCCGCTCCCCCCCGCCGGGGAGGAGCGAGCGCTTGACGCGCACCTCCTGGCCGCGCCACTGCACCACTTCCTCGCGACGCCGCAGCGCCTGGCGCTGCACCGTCCAGAAGCGGACCCCGATGGACGACCCGGCGTGGAAGAGGGCGGCGTGCACCGCCTCCTGCCGCGCGGGAGGCGCCAGCGCCTCCACCCGCAGCCCCGGACGCCCCTTCTTCATCAGGACGGGCGTCGTGGTGCAGTCCAGCGCCCCGGCCGCCAGCACGGCGTCGAGGAGCGGGGGGACGTACTCCGGGGGAAGGTCGTCCACGTCGCACTGCACGACGATCACCTCGTCGTCGGCTCCCGCTCCGCTCCCCGCCTCGATCGCCACCAGCCGGAGGCAGTTGGGGCGGTCCTGCGGGTCGCGGCTCCCCGCCCCGAACCCCGTCGCCAGGGGGACGAAGTCACGCGGGGCGGTTTTCCCTTCCGTGAACGCCTGCAGCAGGGCGGCTCCGGTGGGGGTGGTACACTCGCCCTCGAACTCGGGATCCCTAACCGGAAGTCCCTGAAGGAGTTTGAGCACCGCCGGGGGCGGCACGGGGAAGTGCCCGTGCGCCATGTCCACCCACCCGCGCCCCAGGGCGACCGGGCGGGTGTAGAACTCGGTGAACCCCAGCTCGGCCGCCCCGGCCACGGAGGCCAGCACGTCCACGATGGCATCCAGCGCCCCCACCTCGTGGAAGTGGACGCGCTCGCGGGTGGTGCCGTGCACCTCGGCCTCGGCCTCGGCCAGGAGGGTGAAGGCGCGCACCGCGCGGTCCTTCACCTCGCCGCTCACCCCCGTCCCCTCGATGATCCGCACCACGTGCGACAGGTGCCGGTGGGCGTGCTCGTGCGGGAGCTCCAGGATCAGCCGCCGGCAGGCGATCCCCTTGCGGTCCACCTTTTCCGCGTCCACGCGGATGTCGCCCAGCTTCAGCCCGGCGACGAAATCCTGCAGCCACTCCAGCGGGAGCCCCAGGTCGAGCAGGGCGGCGATGGTCATGTCGCCGCTGATCCCGGCGAAGGGATCGAAGATCAGACCGCGCAATTTTCTCTCGTTTTCTCTTGAAGGGTCAGGGCGCAAGATAGGACGCCCCCCGGCGCCCGTCAAATGACGCTCACCCCGCGCCGTCGGGGGCGAGGAGCGCCAGCGTCCGCTCGCGCCCCAGCACGCGCGCCACGCGGGGGAGCTCCACCCCGTGCTCCTCGCCGGTGAGCGCCAGCCGCACCGGGACGAAGAGCGCCTTCCCCCTGGCCCCGGCGTCCCTGCCCCCCTCGCGGACGGCGGCGTTGATCCCCTCCTCGGTCCACTCGGGGAGCGCCGCCAGCCGCCCGCGCACCGCGTCCAGCACGGCGCGGTTCGCCGGGTCGGCGAGGGCCGCATCGCGCGCGG
>JAFAYN010000536.1 GCA_019240375.1 Gemmatimonadota bacterium | reverse complement strand
GATCCGCCGGTCCGGGTCGGCGGCGACGCGATCCAGGAGCGCGCCGAAGCGCTCCAGCATCCGCTCCACGGTGGGGCGGTCCCACAGGTCGGCGCGGAAGGCGAGGCCCCCGGCCAGCCCCCCGCCGCGGTTACAGAGCGAGAGCGTCAGGTCGAACTTCACGGACGCCCTCCCCGTGAGGACCGGCTCCGCCTCCACCGGCCCCAGCCGCATCGCCGATGCCTCCGCGGCTCCGTCCTCCAGCGAGAACATGGCCTGGAAGAGGGGGGCGTGCGTCAGCGAGCGCTCGATCCCCAGGCTCTCCACCAGGCGCTCGAAGGGGAGGTCCTGGTGCTGGTAGGCGCCGAGCGTGGCCTCCCGCACCCGCCCCAGCAGCCCGCGGAAGCTTGGATCGCTTTCCAGGTCGACGCGCAGGACCAGCGTGTTGACGAAGAAGCCGATCAGCCCCTCCGTCTCGCTCCGCGTGCGCCCGGCGATGGGGGAGCCGACCACCACGTCGTTCTGCCCGGACCAGCGGGACAGGAGGAGCCCGAAGGCGGCCAGGAGCACCATGAAGGGGGTGGCCTCCTCCCGCCGCGCCAGCTCCTGGAGCGCCCTCGCGACCCCGTCGGGGAGGAGGAAGGGGTGGTTCGCCGCGGGTGCTCCCGCGATGGGGCGGCGCGGCCGGTCGACGGGGAGCTCCAGCACCGGCGGGGCGCCGGCCAGGCGGTCGCGCCACCAGCGGAGCTGCGCGTCCAGGACTTCGCCGGACAGGTGCTCGCGCTGCCAGACGGCGTAGTCCGCGTACTGCACCGGCAATTCCGGGAGCCGGGGCTCGCGCCCGTGGGCCAGCGCCTCGTACAGCGCGCTGACCTCGCGCACCAGCACCTCCATGCTCCACCCGTCGCTGACCGCATGGTGCAAGGTGAAGAGCGCGGCGTGGTCCTCCGCCCCCAGGCGCACCAGCGTGGCGCGGAGCAGCGGCCCGCGCGCCAGGTCGAAGGGACGACGGGCCTCGCGCCGGGCCAGTCGCCGCACCTCGGCCTCGCGCGCCTCGTCGGGGAGGGCCGACAGGTCGAGGACCGGGAGCGGCACCGGCGCGGGAGGCTCGATCCACTGCACGGCGCTCCCGTCCACGGTCGGGAGACGGGTGCGCAGCGACTCGTGGCGCGCCACCAGCGCGTCCAGCGAGGCGCGCAGCACGGGCACCTCCAGCCGCCCGCGCAGGCGCAGGGCGGTGGGGAGGTTGTAGGCGGTGCTCCCGGGGTGCAGCTGGTCGATGAACCAGAGGCGCTGCTGCGCGAAGGAAAGGGGGAGCGGGCGGTCACGCGGCGCCGTCGGGATCCGCTGGGCGCGCTGCCGCGCCTCCATCTTCTCGCGCAGGAGCTTCTGGAAGGCGCGCATCTGCTCCGGGGTGAGCCGCGCCATCCGGTTGGCCGTGCCGGGAGCGCCCGCCCCCTCCGCCGGCCCTTCGGGGGGGCGCTCCGCGTCCACCCGCTCCGCCAGCCCGGCCACCGTGGGCGCCTCGAAGAGGGCGCGCAGCGGCAGCTCCACCCCGAACGCTTCCCGCACGCGCGAGACCAGCCGGGTGGCGAGGAGGGAGTGGCCGCCCAGCTCGAAGAAGGAGTCGTGGATCCCCACCCGCTCCACCCGCAGCACCTCCGCCCACGCCGCGGCCAGGACGCGCTCGGTCTCGCTGCGGGGGGGCACGTACTCCCGGCCGGACGCTCCCGCGGGGGCGGGGAGGGCGCGGCGGTCCAGCTTGCCGTTGAGGGTGAGCGGAAAGGCGTCCAGCGCCACGAAGGCGGAGGGGACCATGTGTTCCGGGAGGGTGGCTCCCAGGTGCGCGCGCAGCTCGGCGGTCCCGGGCGCCTCCCCCTCGGTGGTGAAGTAGGCCGCCAGGCGCCGGTCTCCGGGGGCGTCCTCGCGCACCACGACCAGCGCCTCCAGCACCCGCGGGTGCCGCTCCAGCGCGGCCTCCACCTCGCCGGGCTCCACGCGGAAGCCGCGCACCTTGACCTGGTGGTCGATCCGGCCCAGGAATTCCAGCTTCCCGTCCGCCAGCCAGCGCACCCGGTCGCCGCTGCGGTACAGCCGCGCACCCGGCCCGGGGACGAACGGATCGGGGAGGAAGCGCTCCGCGGTCAGGCCAGGGCGCCCCAGGTAGCCACGGGCCACCCCCTCGCCCCCGACGTACAGCTCGCCGGGGATCCCCACCGGCACCGGCTCGCCCTCCCGGTCCAGCACGTACAGCCGTGCGTTCCCGGTGGGCGCGCCGACGGGGAGGGTGCTCCAGCGCCCGCCGTCGTCGCCGGCTTCCAGGCGCAGCGTGGCCGAGGTGCAGGCGGTCTCGGTGAGCCCGAAGACGTGCACCAGCGGCACCCCCGGCGCCGCCCACTCCCGCAGCCGCTCGGACGAGACGCGCTCGCCGCCCACCCGGACGAAGCGCACCGATTCCGGGAGGCGCGCCCCTCCCTCCGTCAGCTCGCGCACCCACTCGTGCCAGTAGGCGGTGGGGAGCTCCAGGGCGGTGACCCCGTGCCGCTCGATGGTGCGCAGCAGCGCCCCGGGCGCGAACAGGTCGTGGCGCGAGAGCACCAGCGCCGCGCCCGCGAGCCAGGCGGTGAAGATCTCCTCCACGGCCACGTCGAAGCCCGGCGACGCGAACTGCAGGACCCGGTCGTTCCCCCCCAGCCCGAAGCGCCGGACCATGTCGACGGCCAGGTTGACCAGTGCGCGGTGCGGGACGGCGACGCCCTTGGGCTCGCCGGTGGAGCCGGAGGTGTAGATCACGTACGCCACCCCCTCGGGGGCCACGTCCACCTCGCCCGCGGCCGCCTCCGCCAACTCGTCCGCGGCTTCCTCCTCCGCGTCCAGGGCGAGCACGGGGACGCCCACCCCGGCGAAGCGACCGGCCAGGTGCTCCCGCGTCAGGAGGAGGGCGGCGCCGGAATCGCGGAGCAGGTACTCCAGCCGCCCCGCCGGGTATGCCGGGTCGAGGGGGACGCAGGCGCCGCCTGCCCGGAGGACGGCGAGCGCGGCCAGCGCCATCTCCGGACTCTTTCCCACGACGATCCCCACGCGTGTCTCGGGGCGCACCCCGTGCCTGCGCAGGCGGCGGGCGAGGCGGTCGGCGCCCCGGTCAAGCTCCCGGTAGGAGAGCGCCCGGTCCTCGAAGAGCACCGCGGGGGCGTCCGGCGTGCGCGCGGCCTGCTCCGCGACCAGCTCGTGCAGGGTGCGGGCACGCGGGTACTCACGGGCGGTGGCGTTCCACGCCTCCACCACCTGCGCCCGCTCTTCCGGCGCGAGGAGGGAGATCCGCGCGAGGGGGGCCCGCGGGTCGCGCAGGACGCCTTCGAGCAGCCGCAGGAAGTGCCCCGCCATCCGCTCCATCGTGGCGGCCTCGAACAGGTCGGCGCGGTAGCGGAGCGTCCCCAGGATCCCCTCCCTCCCGTCCGCCAGGGAGAAGTCCAGGTCGAACTGGGTGACGCCCTGCCCCGGGGCGACGGGCTCCATGCGCAGGTCGCCCAGGCGGAGGGAGGACTGCTCGATGTTCTGCAGCGAGAGCATCACCTGGAAGACCGGGGGGTGGCTCAGGGTGCGCTCGGGGTGCAGCTCCTCCACCAGCCGCTCGAAGGGGAGCTCCTGGTGCGTGTACGCGCCCAGCGTGGCCTCCCGCACCTGCGCCAGCACCCCCGCGAAGGTCGCCCCTTCCGGTCCCGACAGTTCGACCCGGAGCGCCAGGGTGTTGACGAAGAAGCCGATCAGCCCTTCAATCTCGCTCCGGGTGCGCCCGGCGATCGGGGAGCCGACCACCACGTCGTCCTGCCCGGACCAGCGCGACAGGAGGATCCCGAAGGCGGCCAGGAGCACCATGAAGGGGGTGGCGCCCTCCTGCTTGGCGACCTCCCGCAGCGTCCGCGAAAGCTCCGGCGAGAGGACGACGGGGTGGGTGGAGGCCGGGGCCTCCGCCCGCGCGGGACGGGGGTGGTCGGTGGGAAGCTCCAGGAGCGGGGGGGCGCCGGCGAGCCGCTCCCTCCAGTAGTCCAGGTGCGCGTCCAGGACCTCGCCGGACAGGTGCTCGCGTTGCCAGACGGCGTAGTCGGCGTACTGGATCGCCAGCTCCGGGAGCGGCGACCCCCCGCCCCGGGCGAAGGCCTCGTAGAGCGCGGAAAGCTCCCGCACCAGGATCCCCATGCTCCACCCGTCGCCGACCACGTGGTGCAGGGTGAAGAGCGCCGCGTGGTCCTCCTCCGCCAGGCGCACCAGCGTGGCGCGGAGCAGCGGCCCGCGCGCCAGGTCGAAGGGGCGCCGCGCCTCCGCCTCCACCAGGCGCCCGGCCTCGGCCTCGCGGCGCTCCGCGGGGAGGGCGGACAGGTCGACCACCGGGAAGCGGACCGGCCCGGCGGGGAGGATCCGCTGCACGGCCTCGTCGCCCTCCACCTCGAAGACGGTGCGCAGCACCTCGTGCCGGCGGACGATCTCGGACACGGCGCGCCGCAGCACCCCGGCGTCCAG
>JAFAYN010000146.1 GCA_019240375.1 Gemmatimonadota bacterium | reverse complement strand
AGGCTGGTGCTGCTGATCGTGGTGATCGCCCTGTTCGAGCCCTCCATCTGGCTGGTGGTGACGGTGCTGGGCCTGACGGGGTGGATGGGGACCGCACGCATCGTCAGAGGCGAGGTGCTGTCGCTGCGGGAAAGGGAGTTCGTGCAGGCGGCGAGGGCGCTGGGGATGGGCGACGCCAGGATCATCCTGAGGCACGTGATCCCCAACACGCTCGCCCCGGTGATCGTCTCCGCCACGCTGGGCATAGGTCAGACCATCCTGACGGAAGCCTCCCTCTCCTTCCTGGGCCTGGGCGTGCAGCCCCCGACCCCGAGCTGGGGGAACATGGTCTCGGACGGGAGGGACGCGCTGATCAACGCCTGGTGGATCGCCACCTTCCCAGGCCTGGCGATCGTCTTCACCGTGGTGGCCTTCAACCTGCTGGGCGACGGCCTGCGCGACGCGCTCGACCCGCGCATGAGAACCTGACGTGCAGTCGTCGCAGTCGCGAAAGCGATCGTGACCCGAAGGGCGGAGACCCGCGCAGTTCAGCGGGGCTCCGTTCGCACCGGCACGGTTGTATCGTGCCGATGCGAATAGAGCGCGGTGCCGGCGAAAGCCGGTATTCGCCCAACCCCAGTCCCGCAAAGCCCGAGTAATGCCAGAGCCCATCCTGCAGGTAGAAAACCTACGCACCTACTTCAAGACCGACTCGGGATTGGCGAGAGCGGTGGACGGGGTGTCGTTCCACGTGAACCCGGGCGAGACGCTGGGGATCGTGGGGGAGTCGGGGAGCGGGAAGTCGGTGACCTCGCTGTCGGTGATGCGGCTGATCCCGCAGCCTCCGGGGAGCATCGAGCCGGGGTCCCGGATCCTGTTCCGCGGCGAGAAGGGGGTGGAGGACCTGGCGACGGTCTCGGAGGAGCGGATGCGGCACATCCGCGGCAACGACATCGCCATGATCTTCCAGGAGCCGATGACCTCCCTGAACCCGGTGTTCACGGTGGGCGAGCAGATCATGGAATCGCTCCGGCTGCACCAGGGGCTCAACAAGCGGGCGGCGCGGGAGCGGGCGATCGACATGCTGAAGCTGGTGGGGATCCCGATCCCCGACCAGCGGGTGGACGAGTACCCGCACCAGCTCTCGGGCGGGATGCGGCAGCGGGTGATGATCGCCATGGCGCTGGCGTGCGACCCCAAGCTCCTGATCGCGGACGAGCCGACCACGGCGCTGGACGTGACCATCCAGGCGCAGATCCTGGAGCTGCTGAACCGGCTGCAGGAGGAGCTGGGGATGGCGATCATCCTGATCACGCACGACCTGGGCGTGGTGGCCGAGACGTGCGACCGGGTGATCGTGATGTACGCGGGGCAGGTGTTCGAGGAGGGGCCGGTGGGGGAGATCTTCCGCGACCCGCAGAACCCGTACACCGAGGGGCTGCTGCGCTCCATGCCCAAGCTGGGCGAGCAGGTGGAGCGGCTGGCGGTGATCCCCGGGGTGGTGCCGGCACCGACCAACTGGCCGACCGGGTGCCGCTTCCGCAACCGGTGCCCGTACGGATGGGAGAAGACGGAGCGCGAGGAGCCGCCCCTCTTCGACATCGGCCCCGGGCGCCGCAACAAGTGCTGGCTGGTGAAGTACCCGGAGAAGCGCGAGGAGATCATCCGCGCGGGCGGCGGCTTCACCCCCGCGGGGGCGGTCACCGGGACGGGGGCGGCCACGCCCGTGGCGGGCGCGCCGCTGGACGCGCCGACCGCGCAGGGCGGGGCGGGGGAGGAGGTGGCCTGATGGCGTCGACACCGGAGGGACGCACGCCGGCGGGCGGGCAGGGCCCGGGCGACGGGCAGCGGAGCGGGGGCGCGGGGCCGAACGGGGCCGGCGCCGCGCCGATCATCGGCCAGGGGGTGGAGAGCGGCCCGCCCACGGGCCGGGAGCCGAACGCGGACCGCGCCGACGTCGCCCGCATCCTGGAGGCGCCGGGGCGGAGCGAGCTGCCGCCGGCCAAGGGGGACTCGGACCTGCGCGGGCAGACCCCGGACGAGATGGAGCCCCCGGCGGACGCGCTGCTGGTGGTGCGCGGGCTGAAGAAGTACTTCCCCATCCACAAGGGGTTCTTCAACTCGCACGTGGGCGACGTCAAGGCGGTGTACGGGGTCTCGTTCTTCCTGCGGAAGGGGGAGACGCTTGGGGTGGTGGGGGAGTCGGGGTGCGGGAAGAGCACCACGGGGCGCGCCCTGCTCCGCCTGATCGAGCCGACGGCGGGGACGGCGCACTTCGACGGGCGCAACATCTTCGAGATGGGGAAGGACGAGCTGCGCCGGCTGCGGCGGCGCTCCCAGATCGTCTTCCAGGACCCGTTCTCGTCGCTGAACCCGCGCATGACCATCGCGGAGATGCTCCGCGAGGTGCTGGGAATCCACGGGATCGCGAAGGGGAAGCAGGCGAACGACCGGATCGCGGAGCTGCTGACCATCGTGGGGCTGCGTCCGGACCAGGCGGTCCGCTACCCGCACGAGTTCTCGGGCGGGCAGCGGCAGCGCATCGGGATCGCGCGGGCGCTGGCGGTGGAGCCGGACCTGATCGTCTGCGACGAGCCGGTGTCGGCGCTGGACGTGTCGGTGCAGGCGCAGGTGATCAACCTGCTGCAGGACCTGCAGCGGCAGTTCGGGCTCACCTACATGTTCATCGCGCACGACCTGTCGGTGGTGGAGCACATCTCCGACCGGGTGGCGGTGATGTACCTGGGGCGGATGGTGGAGCTGGCGGACGCGCGGGCGCTGTACCGCAACCCGCTGATGCCGTACACGCAGGCGCTGCTCTCGGCGGTGCCGGTCCCGGAGCCGGGGCGGAAGCACAACCGGATCGTGCTGCAGGGCGACGTCCCCTCGCCGGCCAACCCGCCCTCGGGGTGCCCCTTCCATCCGCGCTGCCAGCACCCGCTCAAGGACGCGGACTGCGCGAAGATCGTCCCGCCGCTTGCGGATAAGGGAGGCGGGCACTTCGCGGCCTGCATCAAGGTGCCGCTGGGGGCGGGGGAGTAGCAGTCTCGTCCGGGTATGTGGGAGGTTGCGCACGGGCGCCGGGGGTCACTCCGGCGCCCATGTGTTGTCTATACACCCCCTGATTCGCTCTCTTTCGGACACTTGACGTTTTTGGAGCATCTGTGTATTGTCAGTCTGGAAGTATGCTCCGACTGCCCACGCCTCCGCCTTGCTCCTCGCTGTACCGCTAGCGGCTGTCTGGCTCACCTTTCGCGACTTCCCCCTCTACAACTCGGTCCAGGCACTCCGTGCAGAGCAAGATGACTCTGCCGGCGATGCGAACTCGTGCCTCCCGGGTGGCGAGATACCCAATGCTGCATCTCGCCCCGACGACCGTATCGGATCGTCGCAGGGTCCACTCTTTCCACGATCAGCGCACGATGAATCCATCGTCACGGTGCCGGAGGCCGGCTTGGTGGGCATCCCTCTACGACATCTCGGGAATGCTGCTCTGCGCCGCTCTGCTCGGCGGCTGCATGCCGGCTTCAATGCCCCCCCTGGTATCTCAGCAACCGAGCCCGGGAAGCCATGGGCAGACTACAGGCACCTGTTCCGTACGTGAAGTTTCACGTGAGCGGTTGATGGTGGATGGGGGGCGGCAAATGTACGTCGAGCCTATCGTGATAGCACCTTCCCACAACGGAGATGTTCTTCTCGCGGGGACATACAATTACCTGTTCGAGCAAGTATCTGGAGGTGAATGGAAGCCGGCGGCGTCGGATAGTCTTCTCGGTGCCGTAGTTCCCCGCTCCGGGGCCGCGCGGATCGTCCGATCAC
>JAFAYN010000126.1 GCA_019240375.1 Gemmatimonadota bacterium | reverse complement strand
TCAGGAGCGTGTCGCACTCCCGCATCATCCGGTTGCTCGCCTCCGTCCCCAGCCACCCTACCGAGCCGGTGACGAAGGGGAGGTCGTCGGGGAGGACCGCCTTCCCCAGGAGCGCCTTCGCCACGCACGCGCCCAGCAGCTCGGCCACCTCGGCTACCCGGTCTCCCGCGCGCAGCGCGCCGGCGCCCACCAGCATCGCCACCCGCTTCCCGGCGTTCAGCACCTCGGCGGCGCGGCGCAGGTCGTCGTTGCACGGCACCACGCGCGGCGGCGTGTACCCGGCGGAGGAGTGGAGCTGCCCGTGCTCCCGGGGCGGCGCCTCGACTGCCTCCTCCATCTGCACGTCGTGCGGGAGGATGACGCAGGTGACGGTGCGGCGGGCCAGCGCCACCCGGAAGGCGCGGTCCACCACGTGGCGGAGCTGCTCCGGCGCGACCACCATCTGCAGGTAGTCGGCGGCCACGTCCTTGAGGAGCGAGTGCAGGTCGGTTTCCTGCTGGACGCTCCCGCCCAGCCCGGACAGCGCCTGCTGCCCCACGACCGCCACCACCGGGACGTGGTCGAGCTTGGCGTCGTACAGCCCGTTGAGCATGTGGATGGCGCCCGGTCCGCCGGTGGAGAGGCAGACACCCACCTCGCCGGTGTACTTGGCGTGGGCGCACGCCATCAGCCCCGCCAGCTCCTCGTTCGCCACCTGGACGAACTCGGGGGCGTCGCCGGCCTCGCGCAGCGCCCGCATGACACCGTTGATCCCATCGCCGGGGTAGCCGAAGATGCGCCGCACCCCCCACTCGCCCAGCCGCTCCAGGAAGAAGTCCGCGACCGTCTTCGCCGGCTGCTCGTCGTCTTCGGCCATTCGCACACCCCGGTTGCCGTTGGTTTCCACCTGTGCCCGCTCAGCCACCCCGGACCCGCTCCAGGATCTCGCGGGCGGCGCGCCGCCCGCTGGTCATCGCCCCGTCCACCGTCCCGTTCCACCCGCCCGTGGCGGTCGCCTCGCCGGCCCAGAACAGGGTGTCCTCCACCGGTGCGCCGAGCGCCCGCTGCGCCTCCAGCCCCCCGGCGGGGACGTAGCTGTACGCCCCGCGCGCGAACGGGTCCGCGTCCCAGTCGTGCCGGTGGACCCCTTCCAGCTCCGCCTCCACGCGGCGGCGCTCCACCCCCAGCATGCGCGCCAGTGACCCGACCGCCGCGCCCACGGGGTCGCCGCCCTCCAGCGCCCGCCGCGCCCCCGCGCCGCCAGCCCACCCCACGATGCTCGGCGCGCACACCGGCGAGGGCGTCCACCAGGTGGGGACCGCTTCCGCGCCCATGAACATCTTGTGCTCCTCGGTCCCGTCGGCGTCCTCCGGGAAGCGCAGCACCTCCTCCCAGAGCGCGCTCCGGAGGTGGAGCGTCACCTTGAGCACGTGCCCCATCGCCAGCCGTCCCATGGCCTCCCGCCTGTCCGCGACCTCCGGGACGAAGCGCACCGCTCCCTCCGCGCCGTCCGGGGCCTGGAGGACGCCGAGCGGGAGGGTGACCAGCACCCGCCGCGCCCGCACCGGGTCCAGCTCCCCGCCGCCGGTGGCGCGGCAGCGCACCTCCACCCCGCCGCGCTCCCAGCGCACCTCCGTGACCGTCACCCCCAGCCGCACCCTGCCGTGCGGCGCCAGCCCCGCCCGCAGCGCCAGCGGCACCCGGTCGAAGCCGCCGAGCGGGTGCCAGCGCACCTCGCCGCCCCCGCCGCCCTCCCCCTGCGCGGTCTCGGCGAGCCAGCGGACGCTCACCCGGTCGGCGTCGGCGGCGTGGAACCCCTCCACGTAGCGCAGCGCCTGCGCGCGGGCGTGCCCGTCCAGCCCGGGGAAATCCCGGTCCAGCCAGGCGCGGAAGGGGAGGTCCGGGTCGGGCGGCGATGCCAGCCGCTCCATCACCGGACCCAGCGTCCCGTCCCAGTCCACGGCGGCCGCCCGGCCGCCCCTCACCTCCCACATCCCGCCCGCGCTCCGGTACGCGGCGCCCCCGGCGGCGCGCATCGCCTCCCACGCCGGCCCCGGCACGTCGATGAACTCCGCGCCCAGCTCCACGGGGAGGGGGAGGGCGGGATCGTGCAGGGTGTGCACCCGCCCGCCGACCCGTCCCCGCGCCTCCAGCACCAGCACCGGCACCCCCTCCGCCGCCAGGTCGCGCGCCGCTGCCAGCCCGGCGACCCCGGCCCCGATCACCACCACCTCGGGCGCGTCGCCGCCGGGGTCCCGCTCCGCTCGTCCACCCATCCGCTACGCCTCCGGCTCCGGTTCCACCCCGGTCCACCCGTTCCTTCGGTCGGCACGGGACGGGTGGACGCTGCAAGCGCGGGGCCGCTCCGGCGCCCTGCAACGGTTCGGTCACGATGGGCGGCCGGCGGGGCCGGACAGAGGCGGGAAAACTGGCGTTCTCCCGGGATGGGGCTCATCTTGCACCGTCGTACGGGAGGGGAGCGACCCGCATGGAGGAGGCGATGGCGACGCAGGAAAAGCAGGCACACGTCGGGAAGAGGCCCGGGGACCCGATCGTCCCGAGAGCGGTGGTCCCGCAGCCGGTCCCGGAGGGGGCGGGGCTCGACCACCCCTCGCTGTACTTCAACCGGGAGCTGGGGCTGCTCGACTTCAACTGGCGCGTGCTGTACCAGGCGCGCGACCCGCGCACCCCCCTCCTGGAGCGGGTCCGCTTCCTCGCCATCGCCGCCAGCAACCTGGACGAGTTCTTCCAGAAGCGCGTCGGCGTGCTGCGGCGGCAGGAGGCCGCCGGCGCGGTCGCCGCCCTCTCGCCCGACGGACGCACCCCGGTCGACCAGCTCCGCCTGATCCGCGAGGCCGCCGGCGAGATGCACCGCGCCCTGGCGGAAACGTGGGAGCGCGAGCTGCGCCCGCGCCTGCGCACCGAGGCGGGGGTGCGGATCTCCGACTTCGCCGAGCTGGACGAGGAGCAGCACGAGGCGCTGGGCCGCCACTTCCGCGAGCAGATCTACCCGGTGCTCACCCCGCTGGCGGTGGATCCCGGGCACCCGTTCCCCTTCATCTCCAACCTGAGCCTGTCGCTCGCGGTGCAGCTCCGCCACGCCGCCCGCGACACGCTCCACTTCGCCCGCCTCAAGATCCCGCTGGTGCAGGGGCGCTGGCTGGCCGTCCCCGGCTCCGCCGAGCCCTTCCACTTCGTCCCGGTGGAGCAGGTGGTGCAGCAGAACGTCGGGACGCTCTTCCCGGGGATGGAGGTGGTGGGCGTCCACCCCTTCCGCATCACCCGCAGCGCCGACGTGGACCGCGACGAGGACGAGGGCGAGGACCTGCTCGCCGTCACCGCCGAGGAACTGCGCGAGCGCCGCTTCGCCCCGGTGGTGCGGCTGGAGGTGCACCACGCCATGCCCGAGCAGCTGCGGCAGCTACTGGCGCGCGAGCTGGAGCTGCGCCCCGAGGACGTGTACGAGGGCGAGGGGCTGATCGCCCCCGCCGACTGCGCCGCCCTGGCCGACCTGGAGCTCCCCGACTTCCGCTACGCCCCCTGGGAGCCGGTGGTCCCCGCGCCCTTCCTGTACGAGGGGGAAACGGAGGAGGAGGAGAACATCTTCGCCATCGTGCGCCGCGGCGACATCCTGGTGCACCACCCGTACGACTCGTTCTCGGCCACGGTGCAGCGGCTCCTGGACGAGGCGGCCGACGACCCCGACGTGCTCGCCATCAAGCAGACGCTCTACCGCACCGGCGCCAACTCGCCGATCGTGCGGGCGCTGCTGCGCGCGGCCGAGAAGGGGAAGCAGGTGGCGGCGCTGGTGGAGGTGACGGCCCGCTTCGACGAGGCCAACAACATGCAGTGGGCCGAGATGCTGGAGGACGCCGGGGTGCACGTGGCGTACGGGCTGGTGGGGCTGAAGACGCACTCCAAGGTGACGCTGATCGTGCGCTACGAGGAGGGACGCCCCCGCACCTACTGCCACGTGGGGACGGGGAACTACCACGCCCGCACCTCGCGCCTGTACACCGACCTGGGGCTGCTGACGGTGGACCCGGAGATCGGCTTCGACCTGGTCAATCTCTTCCACTTCCTCACCGGGTACGCCCCGGACCAGCAGTACACGCGCCTGGTGGTGGCTCCGCGCGACATGCGGCGGGTGTTCGAGGAGCGGATCCGGCGCGAGGTGGCGCGGCAGGAGGAGCACGGTGACGGGCGGATCATCGCCAAGCTGAACGCGCTGGACGACGTCGGCATCATCCAGGAGCTGTACCGGGCATCCCAGGCGGGGGTGCAGATCGACCTCGTCGTGCGGGGGCACTGCCGGCTGCGGCCGGGGCTGCCGGGGTACAGCGACAACATCCGGGTGCTCAGCATCGTGGGACGTTTCTTGGAGCACGACCGGATCTACTACTTCCGGAACGGCGGCGACCCGGAGATCCTGATCGGGAGCGCGGACTGGCGTACCCGTAATTTAGCCGAGCGGGTGGAGGTGCTGGTTCCCGTGCGTGATTCGGGGCTGCAGGCCCGGATCATCGACCTGCTGGAGCTGGCTCTTTGGGACAACCGGCTCGCCTGGGACCTGCACTCGGACGGGCAGTACGTGCAGCGGCGGGCGGAGCGTGGGGAGCCGGAGGTGAACTTCCACGAGGTACTGATGCGGCAGGCGGGGGCTCACGGTCGCAAGGGGGTGCGGCCATGGGAGCTTACGGCAATGTGAGGTTTTGGGATGATTTGGGCGTGGTGGGGCCGCTCCAGAGCCCGGCGGTACAGCTGCCGGTCTCTTCCGCGGGGCCGGTGAGCCTGCCAAACTACCGGCAGTCTCCCCGACCGCTACGGGAGCCACGCCCAAACTGCCGGGCGCGTCTCCCTCCGCAACATCTTCTGGGAACGGCAGGGAACTACAACAACAAAATGGACAAAAAAGCCTTCCCCCAGAATTGGGGGAAGGTGCCGAGCGGAGCGAGGCGGATGGGGGCGTGCGGTGCCGGCATTCGCGCGAGCCCCGGCCAGGCCCCCTCCCCCGGCCCCTCCCCCATGAGGGTGGAGGGGAGCACTGCAACTACAGCATCGTCTTGCAGTTAAGCCCCTCCCCTGCTTGCGGGGGAGGGGTTGGGGGAGGGGGCCTAGGGCCTCCCCCCTACAGCGCAGCCTCCAGCGCCTCCTTCAGTGGCTTCACCTCCAGCGGACCCTCGTACCGCTGGCTGTTGATGAAGAAGGTGGGCGTGCGGGTCACGTTCACCCGGATCCCTTCCTCCAGGTCTTCCACCACCCTCGGGGCATAGGTCCGCTCGCGCAGCTCCCTGCGGAAACGCTCCACGTCCAGCCCGATCTCCTCCGCGTGCCAGCGGAGGTCGTCCTCCGACAGCTGCCCGGTCTCGAACAGCCTGGCGTGCATCTCCCAGAACTTCCCCTGCGCGCCCGCGGCCTCGGCGGCCTCCGCGGCGAGCTGCGCGTGGGGGTGCTGGCGGCTCTGCGGGAAGTGGCGGAACACGTAGGCCAGCCGCTCCCCGAACTTCTGCTGCAGGTGCCCCACGGCCACGCGGGCGATCCGGCAGGTGATGCACTCGTACTCCCCGTACTCCACCAGCACCAGCGGTGCGTCCGGGCTCCCCATCACGTGGTCGCGCTCCGTCGGCGCGGCGGCGGCCACGGGGACCCCTGCCTCCTCTTCGCTCAGGATCATTCTCGGATACCCTGCTTTCTCATGAGGGCGGGGTCGCTCGCCCCGCCGTGGGTGGCCTCGTGCGGAGCCGCACCCGGTCCAGGCCGGTCCTCCTCCTACTACACCTCCACCTCGTCCACGTAGCACCAGCTCCAGTCCTCCCCCGGCTCGAACGACTGCACGATCGGGTGCTCGGTGGCGTGGAAGTGCTTCGTCGCGTGCTTGTTCGGCGACGAGTCGCAGCACCCCACGTGGCCGCAGGTGCGGCACAGGCGCAGGTGCACCCACCAGCTCCCCGTCTTCAGGCACTCCTCGCACCCCTCCGCGCTCGGGGTCACGTCGCGGATCATGTCGGTATGCGTGCAGCGACTCATGGCACCGCTCCTGTTGGTGGTTTCCCCGGCGAAACTCGCCATTTATTGCGGCAAAGCGTGTGCGTAGGGATCATCCCCACCGCACCTTTTGGACAATCTATGTGATTCTCCCATCGGAGATTGCGTGTCCTGTCGGTTTTTGTTAGCCTTGTCGCTCGGTTCCTTTCCCGACACGCTCGTGGACCTCTTCGC
>JAFAYN010000119.1 GCA_019240375.1 Gemmatimonadota bacterium | reverse complement strand
GTCCCGACCTGGCTCTGGCCCGGGCTGCCGTACGGGGCTCTCGCCTTCTATCTCTTCGGAACGATCACGGCGGTGCTCAGCGAGCACCCCATCGTGTCCGGGATCATCTTGTTGTTTACCGTAACGGTAATCATGCTGTGGAACGCGAGCGGGTCCGCCACCGGCGGGCTCGTCTCCTCCTCGGCCACCTGGCCGGGCTGGTGGCGCTATGCGGTCGCGGTCCTGGGGCTTGCACTGCTCGCCGCCACGGCGGTCGGGGCCGTCGCCCTGGGCGTCTGGCGCGACCGCTACGGCCGCCTGCCCACCCCGGGCGACGCGCGGCGCTCCTTCCGGGAACCCGTACCCACTTCGTAGCCCGCGGAGGGGGATCGATCACGAGGCCCCGAGCCGCGGGCCGCTCATCGTCCGCCTCCCGCGGCCGGGGCCGCCGACGCGCCGGTCACCCGGAAGGTCCCCGTCAGCCCCCCCACCATCACGTCGAATTCGCCCGGCTCCAGCACCGGCTTCCCGTCGCGCCCCACGTAGCGCAGGTCGTCGGCCGACAGGGTGAAGGCCACCGTCCGTGACTCGCCGGGCTGCAGCGACACCTTCTGGAAGCCGCGCAGGCGCCGCACCGGGGGCGACAGGGAAGCGTACCGCTGGCGGGTGAAGAGGAGCACCGTTTCCTGCCCCGCGCGCGTGCCGGTGTTGGTGACCGTCACCCGCACCGGGAGCCGCCCGTCCGGGCCGATCTCCGCGGCGCCCAGCTCCAGCCCGGCATAGGCGAAGGTGGTGTAGCTGAGCCCCGTCCCGAACTCCCACTGCGGGTCCCACCCGCCGGGTCCGGGGCGATCCGTCCCCGCCGCGTTGATCTCCTCCGTGTACCGGTGGTCGTAGGTCATGAGCGCGTTGGCGTGCCTCGGGTAGGTGAAGGGGAGCTTCCCGCCCGGGTTCCAGTCGCCGAAGAGGACGTCGGCGATCGCCTCGCCCCCCTGCATCCCCGGCCAGTACGCCATCACGATCCCCCGCGCCCCGTCCGCCACCCGGCTGACGATCCGCGGCCGTCCCTCCACCAGCACCAGCACCACCGGCTTCCCGGTCGCCTGGATCGCCTGCACCAGGCGGAGCTGCGCCTCGGGGAGGTCCAGGTCGTCGATGTTGCCGGGGGTCTCGGCGTACGCGTCCTCGCCGACGGCGACCACCGCCACGTCCACTTCGCGCGCGGCGTTGGCCGCCGCGACGATGTCGATCGGGTCGGTGAAGGTGGAGCCGCCCACGTAGCGAACGTCGCGCCCGCGCTTCAGCATCGCCTGGAGGAGCGTGCGGGGGGCGTCCGGGAGCTGCGCGGCGTCGGCCCCCTGCCAGGTGTACGTCCACCCGCCGTTGAGCGCGGTGAGCGAGCTGGCGGCGGGGCCGGTGACCAGGATGCGCGCGTCCCTGCGCAGCGGGAGGACGCCGCCGTCGTTCCGGAGCAGGGTGATCGACTCGCGGGCCGCCTGCCGCGCCACCGCGGCCGACTCCGCGGTGCCGAACCGGGCGGCGGCCTCAGGGTCCGGGTACGGCGCGTCCAGGAGCCCCAGCTCGGCCTTGAGCGTCAGGATGCGCCGGACTGACTCGTCGATGCGGCTCTCGGGGATCGTCCCCTCGCGCACCAGCTGCAGCAGGTCGTCGTAGAACTGGTAGTCGTTGGGGGTCATGCTCACGTCGATCCCGGCCTGCACCGACATGCGGACCGCGTCCCTGAGCGTCGGGGCGACGTGGTGGCGGGTGTGCAGGTTGGTGATGTCGGCCCAGTCGGTGACGATCACCCCCTGGAAGCCCAGCTCGCCGCGCAGCACGTCGGTCAGCCAGTAGCGGCTGGCGTGCAGCGGCTCGCCGTCGATGTCGGCCGAGTTGACCATCACCGTCCGCGCCCCCGCTCGCACCGCCGCGGCGAAGGGCGGGAGGTAGCTTTCGCGCACCTCGCGCACGGTCATGTAGGCCGGGGTGCGGTCGTGCCCGGAGCGCGGGTTGCCGTAGCCGAGGTAGTGCTTCAGCGTCGCCGCGACGTGCCCGGACCGCTGCATCCCCATCACCTCGTGGCGTCCCATCTCCGCCGCCAGGTACGGGTCCTCGCCGAAGGTCTCGTAGAAGCGCGGCCAGAGCGGCTGGCGCCCCACGTCCAGCACCGGCGCGAAGTTCCAGGCCAGCCCCGACGCGTACGCTTCGTCGCCGGTGATCTCCCCCTCGCGGCGGGCGAGCGCGGTGTCGAAGGTGGCGGCCATCCCCAGGTTCTGCGGGAAGATCGTCCCGCCGCGCGCGTAGTCGGCCCCGTGCACGAAGTCGATCCCGTACAGCACCGGGATCCCCAGCCGCGTCTCCTTCGTCGCTACGTCCTGGATCCGGCGGATGGCGTCGTGCCACCCCTGCACCGAGAGCGCCCCGCCGAGCACGTTGAGGATGGAGCCGGCGTGGTGCGTGACGACGGCGTCGCGCAGCTTTTCCGGGTCGAGCAGGATGCTGTCGTATGGCGGGGAATCCCGCGCCGCGACGACGCCGACGGTGACCTGCGTCATCTGCCCGACCTTTTCCTCCAGCGTCATCCGCGACAGGAGCGAGTCCACACGGGCACGCGTCGCCGCCGGCGCGCCGGGGGTCTGCGCGGCGAGCGACCCGGCCGCGAGCGCGGGGAAGACGCCGGCGAGGGCACGGAAGAGGGTACGTTTCATGAGGTCGGGTCGGTGCGGCGTGTTGCTGGCTCCCGGTACGGATATAGCGGGTCCGCACGAAGCCCGCCACCCTTCCCGGCCATGGAGACGTACGGAAAGCCGATGCCCGACGCCACCCTCCCGGAGATCGTCGCCCACCGCTTCGCCGACCTGTACGATGGGGCGCCCGGGGTGCTGGTGCGCGCCCCGGGGCGGGTCAACCTGATCGGCGAGCACACCGACTACAACGACGGCTTCGTCCTCCCACTGGCCATCGAGCGCGCGGTGTGGATCGCGCTGCGCCCCCGGGACGACGGCGCCGTCCGCCTGTACTCGCTGCACCACCAGGAGGCGCGGGAGTTCGCGCTGGGCGGGAGGGAACGGGAGGGCCGCGCGTGGATCGAGTACGTGAAGGGGACGGCGTGGGCGCTGGGCGAGGCCGGGCACGCGCTCCGCGGATGGGAGGGGGTGGTGGGGAGCGACGTCCCCATCGGGGCCGGGCTCTCCTCCAGCGCCGCGCTGGAGCTGGCGACTGCGCGCGCCTTCGCCGCGGTGTCGGGGGTGGATTGGGACCCGGCCGCCATGGCGCTCGTCTGCCAGCGCGCCGAGAACGAGTGGGTGGGGATGAAGTGCGGGATCATGGATCCGATGATCTCCGCCGTGGGGCGGGCGGGACACGCGGTGCTGATCGACTGCCGCACGCTGGCGACCGGCGCCGTCCCGCTCCCTCCCGGCACGCGGGTGGTGGTCATGGACACCTCCACCCGGCGCGGGCTGGTGGACTCGGCCTACAACGAGCGTCGCCGCCAGTGCGAGGCCGTGGCCGCCGCCTTCGGGGTGCCCGCCCTGCGCGACCTGTCGGCGGCGGAGCTGGAGGCGGGAGCGGCGCGCCTGGACCCGCTCCTGGCGAGGCGGGCGCGCCACGTGGTCACCGAGAACGAGCGGACGCTGGCCGCCGCCGACGCGATGCGGGCCGGCGAAGCGGCGCTGCTGGGGCGGCTGATGAACGCCGGCCACCGCAGCCTGCGCGACTATTACGAGGTCTCGTCCCCGGAGCTGGATGCGATGGTGGAGATCGCGCAGGCCCGCCCTGAGTGCCACGGGGCGCGCATGACCGGCGCAGGCTTCGGCGGGTGCGCGGTAGCCCTGGTGGATAAGGGCGATTCTGCGGAGTTCGTGGAGCGGGTGTCCGCCCGCTACCAGGAAGCCACCGGAAAGGAGCCGCGGCTCCACGTCACAGGAGCCACGGGAGGCGCGGAGATCGTCCCCGTCCCCGGCTGAACCCACGCCGAGTCCGGTCTCAGGCGGCGCGGGTCGTCCCCTCGGGTGCGATGGCGGCGGCGATGTCGCCACGCGTCGCGCCGGTGGCGAGCAGCCCCTTCACGAGCAGGTCCAGCGATACCGTGGAATCGCTCGCCTCCATCTTCGCCACCCGCGACTGGCTCGACCCGATCCGCCGCGCCAGCTCCTCCTGCGTGAGTCCCTTCTCCATCCGGCGCTCCCGCAGGGTCTCGCTCAGCGCCAGCCTCAACTCGACGTACGCGGCCTCCTCCTCCGTCAGGTCCAGGAAGTCCGCCGCGGAGCCCACCTTCCAGCCTGATTCCTCCAGGCGCCTGCGCTTGTCTTCCTCCATGTGAAGCCTCCCTGGTTCATTCGTCGTACTGCCGCAGCCTTCGCTGACAGCTCTCGATCACGTGCCTGGGCGTCTGCCGCGTCGTCTTCGAGAAAACCTCCGCGATCACGACGGCGTCCATGTCGGTCCGGTAGATGATACGCCAGGTCCTCCCCTCGTCGGTGATGCGCAGCTCATGGCAACGAGGTCCGATGTCGGGCATCGGACGCGAGTGCGGCAGGGACAGCGACTCACCTTTCTGAAGACGCCGCAGCAGCACCCCGGCTTCGATGCGAGCAGCGGTCGAAAGCGGAGGACTTTTCACCTCCCCGTGTAACCAGACCAGCGGTTTGTCCGTCGAACTCATCGTAAATTATGCCATATGTGACATATCGACCAGCCTCTTCTTCGCTATATTTATTCGCCCCAAATACGCTTCGCAAATACCGGCCATTGCACTCCCAGATGTCTCCAGGTACGGCGCGTGCGTGCAGGCGGACCCGGCGATCCACCCACACGGAAGGGAAGTTACGATGAGCACCACCGGGCAGTTTCCCGCCGAGACGGGCGCCGACGGCGCTTTCGTGCGGCAGAAGTACTCGATCCGCGACCGGATCACCGCAGACGGCTCTTCCGGGTTCCCGGCCGAGGCGGGGCGCTACCACCTGTACGTCTCGCTCGCCTGCCCGTGGGCGCACCGGGCCATCATCGTCCGCAAGCTGCTGGGGCTGGAGGAGGTGATCTCCATGTCGGTGGTCGACCCGGTCCGCGACGAGCGGGGGTGGGCCTTCCGCGAGGGCGAGGGGCACGGCCCGGACACGGTGTGCGGCTTCCAGTTCCTTTCCGAGGCGTACCTGCGCACCGATCCCTCGTACACCGGGCGCTACACGGTGCCCTGCATCTGGGACCGGGCCACGGGGCGGCTGGTGACCAACAACTACCCCGACATCACCATCGACTTCGAGACGCAGTTCACCGCGTTCCACGGGCCCGACGCGCCGGAGCTGTACCCCGAGCGGCTGCGCGCC
>JAFAYN010000530.1 GCA_019240375.1 Gemmatimonadota bacterium | reverse complement strand
GCGGGGATCCTGGAAGCGGTGCCGGACGCGGAAGAGCTGGGGCCGGAGATGTTCGCCGGGCTGGACCTCCTGCTGACGCTGGGGGGCGACGGGACGCTCCTGCGCGGGGCGCGCCGGGTCGCCCCCTTCGACGTCCCGGTGCTGGGGGTCAACTTCGGGCACCTGGGGTTCCTGACCTCGGCCGCCCCGGACGAGCTGGAGGATGCGCTGCGCCGGTTCCTGAACGGCGAGGTTTGGATCGACCGGCGGATGACGCTGGAGGTGCACGCCGTTTCCTCCGATGGGGAGGTCCGGGGCTCATACCTGGCGCTGAACGAGGCGGTGCTGCACAAGGGCGGGGTGGCGCGGGTGATCCGGCTGGCGGTTCGGGCCCACTCGGAGGAGCTGGGGACGTACAGCGCGGACGGGATCATCCTGGCGACTCCCACGGGCTCCACGGCCTACTCGCTTTCGGCGGGTGGGCCGATCGTTTCGCCCTCGCTGGATTGCATCATCGCCACGCCGATCTGTCCGCACACGCTGGCGGTGCGGCCGTTGATCCTGCCTGCCGACGAGACGGTTTCCGTGGAGGTGCTGTCTCCCTCGGGGGAGCTGATCGTGAGCATCGACGGGCAGGAGGATACCCGGGTCACGCCTGGCGAGCGGGTGGTGGTGCGGCGGTCGGCGCACCCGGTGAAGCTGGTGCGGTTCGAGGGGCAGACGTTCTTTTCTACGCTACGGCGGAAGCTCCAGTGGGGGGATCTGGTGGAGCGGGCCCAGTATCCGGTCCTGCCAGGGTAGCTTTCGGGTGCTTCGGGGCCGCTCCAGAGCCGGACGATACAGCCGTCCGTCTCTTCCGCGGGGCCGGTGAGCCTGCCAAACTGCGGCAGTCTCCCCGTCCGCTACGGGAGCCTCGCCAAACTGCCGGCGAGTCTCCCTCGCAACAGAATGTGGGAACGGCAGGGAACGACAGCGAAGGGTCGGCATCCGCGCGGATGCCGATCCTTCACCTTTACCTGCCGTACAGCCGTCGTCGCTGTAGTTGCCGGGCCTTCCCCCAGAATTGGGGGGAGGTGCCGAGCGGAGCGAGGCGGATGGGGGCGTACTGAGCCGGCTCCCGCGCGAGTCCCAACCAGGCCCCCCCTCCCCCGGCCCCTCCCCCACAAGGGTGGAGGGGAGCACTGCAACGGCTGTTCTCGCTTGTAGTTGAGCCCCTCCCCTGCTTGCGGGGGAGGGGTTTGGGGAGGGGGCCAGAAGGGCCGGCATTCGCGCGAATGCCGGCCCTTCGTCGTTCACTCTACCCGCCGATCCCTCACAGACTCGGCGCTCCTGCCGGCTGCGGGCTCGTCGTCGGCGCGGACGACTGCGGCGCTGGGGGCTGCGCCTGGGAGGGCGGCGCGGCGGGCGGCTGTTGTGGGGGAGGCTGCCGCTGCGCCGCGGGTGCCTTGGTCGCCGGCGCCTGCGTGGTCGACTGAGGGGGCGCCGTGGACTGCGGCGGCGCCGGTGGCGTCGGCTGCAGGGTCGGGCGCTGCAGCGACGGCGGCTGGTAGCCGGGCGGTACCGAGCCCGGCGGCAGCTTGCGGCTGGGGGGCTGCGGTGTGGGGTTCTGCGCCCCTGCCGGTGGCGGCTGCATCCCTGGGCTCGGCGCTGCTCCTGGCGGCGGTCCGCTGGGCGGGGTGGAGGGCGGCGGCTTCGGCGGGCCGGCCTTGGCCTTCGCCAGGGAGTCGGCCTTGCTTACCCGCTTCGAGATCTCCGTCCAGGTGTCCGCCAGCTCGTCCGTGTCGTCGCGGCGCGCTTCCAGGAAGGCCAGAAGCTCCTTTTCCGTGACCCCGTGCTTCTTCAGCACCTGCGTGCGCAGGCGGACGGAGTCGGCGCTAAGGCGCACCGAGTCCGCGTGCGTCTTCGCGGAATCGGCGCCGGGCACCTTCAGGGTGCGCAGCGCCACGTAGGTTTCGATGAAGCGCTCACGGGGGATGGTGCCGGGGCGGTCGTGGCCGCGGCACCCGTACGTCCCTGCCATCATCGCGAGCCCCAGGAGGAGCGCTTTCCGGTTCCGCATCGCTGGTCGTTCGTGGGGAGGGTTCGCCCTCGGCGTCGCCGCGGCGCCAGGAGCGTACCCCCGTGCTCCGGGCGTGTCAAGCCGTCCCGTTGCACGCCCGGAGCGGGATCCATAGGTTTGCTGCGGTTTCCGTTCGGTCGCCCGACCGGGCTGCTTCCCCTCCAAACCGGCAAGCCGAATGCTCCAGCGTACCTCGCGCCTACGTCCGCTGTTGGCGCTCCCGCTCCTCCTGCTCCCGCTGGGAGCCCTCGCCGCCCAGACAGCGGTCCCCTCCCCGGCGGAAGTCCTCGGCTACCAGCTCGGGGAGCACTTCACCCCCTACTCCGGGGTCCGCGAGTACGGCCGCCGGCTGGCCGACGCCTCGCCGATGGTGGACTACCGCCCGTACGGGATGACCGCCGAGCGGCGCGAGCTGTTCCAGCTGGTGATCGCCCGGCCGGAGAACCTGCAGCGCCTGGACGCCATCCTGGCCGCGAACGCCGAGCTGACCCGGCCGGAGACCACCCCCGAGCGCGCCCGGCAGATCGCCGCCTCCAACCCGGCCATCGTGTACCTCAGCTACGGCGTGCACGGCAACGAGAGCTCGTCGAGCGAGGCGGCGCTCTGGACGGCGTGGGACCTGGCGCGCGGGGCGCCGGAGGTGGCGGGGGCGCTGGACTCGCTGGTGGTGATCATCGACCCGGTGGTCAACCCCGACGGGCGCGACCGCTACGTGCAGTGGTTCAACTCCGTGGTCGGTGACCGCCCCAACCCCAGCCCGCAGGCGCGCGAGCACCGCGAGCCCTGGCCGGGCGGGCGCTACAACCACTACCTGTTCGACCTGAACCGCGACTGGTCGTGGGCCACCCAGCCCGAGACGCGCGCCCGGCTTGCCACCTGGGACCGCTGGAACCCGCAGGTGCACGTGGACTTCCACGAGATGGGGTACAACTCCAGCTACTTCTTCTTCCCGGCCACCGAGCCGATCAACCCCATCTACCCGCGCTACGTCCTCGACTGGGCGCGGCGCTTCGGGCAGTCCAACGCCCGCGCCTTCGACGCGCGCGGGTGGGACTACTACACCCGCGAGGCGTTCGACCTCTTCTACCCCGGGTACGG
>JAFAYN010000104.1 GCA_019240375.1 Gemmatimonadota bacterium | reverse complement strand
CGTAGACGCACGTCGTTTCGTCCCTCGTGCTGCCGGGGGAGCCGGCGGAGTGGCCGGGGCTCCCCACCATCGGCGTGCCGGTCGCGAACACCCGGCTGTACGTGCTGGACGCGCGGGGCGGCCCGGCGCCGGTAGGCGTGCCGGGCGAGCTCTTCGTGGGCGGCGACAGCCCGGGGCGGGGGTACCTCGGACGGCCGGAGCTGACGGCAGAGCGGTGGGTCCCCGACCCCTTCGGCGGCGAGCCCGGGGCGCGGCTGTACCGCACCGGCGACCGGGCGCGCTGGATGGCGAGCGGCGAGCTGGAGTTCCTGGGGCGCGCCGACCAGCAGGTCAAGGTGCGGGGCTTCCGCATCGAGCCCGGCGAGGTGGAGGCGGTGCTGGAGGAACACCCGTCGGTGCGCGAAGCGGTGGTCTACGTGCGGGAGGACGCGCCGGGCGAGCGCCGGCTGGTCGGCTACGTGGTGCCCGAGACGGACGCGGAGGCGCCGACGGCGTCCGACCTGCGCGGTTTTCTGGGCACGCGCCTGCCGGAGTACATGGTGCCGTCGGCGTTCCTGACGCTGGACACCTTTCCCCTCACGCCGAGCGGGAAGATCGACCGTCGTGCGCTTCCGGCGCCGGAAGCGTGGGATGTCGAGGCGTACGTCGCACCGCGGACGCCCACGGAGGAAGTGCTGGCCGGGATCTATGCGGAGGTGCTGCGGCTGGAGCGGGTGGGGGCGCGGGACGGCTTCTTCGCGCTGGGAGGGCACAGCCTGCTGGCCACACGCGCGGTGTCGCGGATCCGGGAGGCGTTCGGGGTCGAGCTGCCCCTTCGCACGCTGTTCGAGGCGCCGACGGTAGCCGCGCTGGCCGGGCGCGTGGAGGCGCTGCGGAGCACCGGCGCCTCGCCGGCGCCGCCGATCGAGCGGGTCCCGCGCCGCGAGCCGCCGCCGCTCTCGTTCGCGCAGCAGCGGCTCTGGCTCGTCGACCGGCTGGAGCCGGGGAGTGCCGCCTACAACATCCCCCACGCGCTGCGGCTGCATGGCGCGCTGGACACGGCCGCGCTGCGGGCGAGCCTGGACGCGCTGGTGGCACGCCACGAGACGCTGCGCACCACTTTCGCGGAGCGCGACGGTGCGCCCGTGCAGGTGGTGCACCCGCCCGCTCCGGTGCCGCTCCCGGTCCTCGACCTGACGGGCCTGCCCGAGGAAGAGCGAGAGCGGACCGCCGAGCGCCTGGCGGGCGAGGAGGCGCTGCGCCCCTTCGACCTGGCGCACGGGCCGTTGCTGCGCAGCACGCTGCTGCGCCTGGGGGAGGAGGAGCACGTGCTGTGCTTCACGCTGCACCACGTGGTCAGCGACGGGTGGAGCATGGAGGTGCTGGTGCGTGAGCTTTCCGCGCTCTACTCCGCCTTCACCCGGGGTGAGAGGGCGACGCTCCCGGAGCTGCCGGTGCAGTACGCGGACTACGCCGTCTGGCAGCGCGCCTGGCTCACGGGCGAGGTGCTGGATCGCCAGCTCGCCTGGTGGCGCGAGCGGCTGGGCGGGGCTCCCGCGCTCCTGGAGCTCCCCACCGACCGGCCCCGCCCCGCGGTGAGCCAGCACCGTGGCGCGCTGCGCTCGCTCGTGATCGACGCCGTCACGGCGGAGGCGCTCCGCGCCCTCGGCCGGCGCGAGGGCGTGACCTCCTTCATGACTCTCCTGGCCGGCTTCTCCCTCCTCCTCGGCCGCTACTCCGGGCAGGCGGACGTGGTGGTGGGGACTCCCATCGCCAACCGTACCCGCCGCGAGACCGAGGGGCTGATCGGGTTCTTCCTGAACACCCTGGCGCTCCGCGCCGACCTGTCCGGCGACCCTTCCTTCCGGGAGCTGCTGGCCCGGGTCCGGGAGACGACGCTCGGCGCCTACGCCCACCAGGACCTTCCCTTCGAGCGCATCCTGGAAGAGCTCCAGCCCATCCGGAGCCTGAGCCACGCACCCGTGTTCCAGGTGATGCTCAACCTGCAGAACTTCGACGGGGAGGTACCGGCTGAGCTCGCGGGCGTCCATACCGGCGCCTTCGGCCGGACAACGCCGATCGCCAAGTACGACCTTACGCTCTACGCCAACGAGGGAGCCGGGGGGATCCGGCTCGACCTGGTGTACGACGCGGACCTCTTCGAGGACGCGCGGATGGCCGAGCTGCTCCACCACCTGCGCACCCTGCTCACGGCGGTCGCCCGCGACCCGGAGCTTCGCCTCTCCGGCATCCCGCTCCTGAGCGAGGAGGAGCGGCGGACACGCTCCCTCACCGCACAGGGCGTTCCGACCGACCGGCCGTTCGCGGAGTTCGCGCGCGGGGAGATCGAGCAGACCCTCACCACCCGCTTCGAGGCCCAGGTCCGGCTCCATCCCAGGCGGCTGGCGGTGCGGACCCGCACCACGCAGTTGAGCTACGCGGAGCTGGACCGCGCGGCCGAGGGCGTGGCACGAGCCATCCTGCGCGCGAGGCCCGCCGGTCCGGAGCGGGTGGCGCTGCTCTTCGAACACGACGCCGCCATGATCGTCGGGATTCTGGGCGTGCTCAAGGCCGGAAAGACCTACGTCCCGCTCGACCCGCTCTACCCGCGCGAGCGCAGCGCCTACGTGCTGGAGGACTCCGGGGCCGCGGCCCTGGTGACCAACGGGGCGAACCTGCCGCTGGCGCGCGAGCTCGCCGCCGGACGAATCCCGCTGATCGACGTCGAGGCGGAGGATGAGCGGGACGTGCGGGCCAGCGTGGAGGTGCGGCGGGCGGTCCCGCCGGAGGAGCCGGCCTACATCCTCTACACCTCCGGCTCCACGGGGCAGCCCAAGGGCGTGGTGCAGTCGCACCGCAACGTGCTGCACTTCATCCGGGCCTACACCAACAACCTCCGCATCGGGCACGAAGACCGGTTGACGCTGTTCTCGTCGTACACCTTCGACGCGGCGGTCATGGCCATCTACGGTGCCCTCCTCAACGGCGCCTCCCTCTTCCCCTTCGACTGGCGAGAGGGGGACCCGGCCGGCGTAGCGGAGTGGATGCGGGGCGAGACGATCACCCTGTATCACTCCACCCCCACCGTCTTCCGCCACCTGATCGGGTCGCTGGACGCAGGGGAGCGCTTCCCGGAGGTGCGCCTGGTGGTGCTCGGAGGGGAGGAGACGCAGCGGCGGGACGTGGAAGCCTTCAACCGCCACTTCCCCGCGGGGGCGACGCTGGTCAACGGGCTGGGACCTACCGAGTCCACCGTCACCCTGCAGAACTTCATCAGCCACGAGACACCGACGCCGCGCAGCACGGTGCCGGTCGGCCGCCCGGTGGAAGGGACCGAGGTGGTGCTGCGCAACGCGCTGGGCGAGCAGGTGGCGATCTACGGCGTGGGCGAGATCGTCATCCGCAGCCCGCACGTGGCGCTGGGGTACTGGGGCAAGCCCGAGCAGACGGCGGCGGCGTTCGCGGAGGATCCGCGGGGCGGGGTGCGCAGCTACCGCACCGGCGACCTCGGCCGGCGCCTCGCGGACGGGACGCTGGAGTTCATGGGGCGGGCGGACTTCCAGGTGAAGATCCGGGGCGTGCGCGTGGAGCCGGGGGAGATCGAGGCCGCGCTACGAGCACACCCGGCGGTGCACGAGGCGGTGGTGGTGGTGGCGCGGGAGGAGGGCGCCGGCGAGCGGTGGCTGGTGGGGTACGTGGTGCCCGAGGAGGGCGTGGAGAGCGGGGGGGCGGAGGAGCTGCGCGGATGGCTCCGGGAGCGGCTGCCGGAGTCCATGGTTCCCGCGATGTTCGTGGCGATGGAAGCGCTCCCTCTGACCCCTAGCGGCAAGGTCGATCGTCTGGCCCTCCCCGCGCCGGAGCGGCGCGCGCAGGCGGAGTACGTGCCGCCGGAAACGGAGATGGAGGAGCTCCTCTGCCGGATCTGGCTGGAGGTGCTCAGCTCGGAAAGGGAGACGCCGCTGGAGCGGGTGGGGCTCCAGGACGACTTCTTCGACCTGGGGGGGCACTCCCTCCTCGCGATCCAGGTCGCCGCACGCATTCGCCGGGAGCTCGGGATCGACGTGCCGCTCCGTGTCCTGTTCCAATCTTCCACCGTCGCGACGTTCGCCACGGCGGTGGAAGACCTGTTCATCTCGGCGCTGGAGGCCTCGGACCTCGAAGAGCGGCTGAGCCGCCTGGAGTCGGCGGGCGGCCCGGAGTCGGGGCAGTAGGAATCCCAGACCATCACCACTCCACACACGCTGCCATCCATGAGCCAAGAGCCGGCGGGCGAGGTGACGAAGCTTCTCGAACAGATGTCGCCCGCGAAGAAGCGGCTGCTTCTGCAGGATCTGCTGCGCGACAGAAAGACTGCCGGGGACCGGGACAGGATCCCCCTGCGGGACCCCTCCGCGCCCCTGCCGCTCTCGTTCGCTCAGCAGCGGCTGTGGGTGGTGGACCGGCTGGACCCGGGGAGCGTCG
Organism: Gemmatimonadota bacterium; assembly: GCA_019240375.1. Lineage (GTDB taxonomy): Bacteria > Gemmatimonadota > Gemmatimonadetes > Longimicrobiales > Longimicrobiaceae > JAFAYN01. The sequence continues at coordinate 1,541 of JAFAYN010000104.1, read as the reverse complement.
CGTACAACATGCCATCCGCGCTGCGGCTGCGCGGCCCCCTGGACGTGGGGGCGCTCCGGGAGAGCCTCGACGAGATGGTACGGCGGCACGAGTCGCTTCGCACCACCCTGGAGGAGCGCGATGGCGCGCCCGTACAGGTCGTCCATCCGCCCGCCCCCGTGGCGCTGCCGGTGCTGGACCTGTGCGAGCTGCCGTCGGCGGAGCAGGAGCCGACGGCGCGTCGGCTGGTGGACGAGGAGGCGCTACGCCCCTTCGACCTGGCTCGCGGGCCGCTGATGCGGAGCACGCTGCTGCGCCTGGGGGAGGAGGAGCACGTGCTGTGCTTCACGCTGCACCACGTGGTCAGCGACGGGTGGAGCATGGACGTGCTGGTGCGCGAGGTCTCCATCCTCTATGGCGCCTTCCGCCAGGGAGAAAGGATGTCCCTCCCGGAGCTGCCGGTGCAGTACGCCGACTTCGCCGTCTGGCAGCGGAAGCGGCTGGACGGGGACCTTCTGGAGAAGCAGGTCGGCTACTGGAAGAGAGCGCTCGCCGGGGCTCCGCCGCTGCTGGAGCTTCCCACGGACCACCCGCGCGTCGTGGGACAGAGCACCCGCGGGGGGAAGCACTTCTTCACCCTTCCGGCGGAGCTGACAGCCGGGCTGAGGGCGCTTGCGCAGCGCGAGGGCTCGACGCTGTTCATGACGCTGCTGGCCGGGTGGCAGATGCTGCTCGGCCGCTACGCCGGGGAGGACGACGTGGTGGTGGGGACTCCCGTCGCCGGTCGCACCCGGGTGGAGCTGGAAGGGCTGATCGGCTTCTTCATCAACATGCTGGCGCTGCGCATCCACCTGGGGAAGGACCCTACGTGGCGCGAGCTGCTGCGCCGGGTCCGCGAGGGAGCGACCGAAGCATACGACCACCAGGAACTCCCCTTCGAGCGCCTGGTCGACGAGCTGGTGACGGAGCGCAGCCTCACGCACTCACCCGTCTTCCAGGTGATCTTCGCGCTGCGGACGTCGAGCGGGCGCGGCCGAATGTCGGCGGGGGAGCTGGAGCTGGAGTCGTTCGGGGGAGGGGAAGGCGCCGCCAAGTTCGACCTCGACCTGGTGTTCGTGGACGGGGGGGAGACCCTGGACGGAGCGATCGGCTACCGCGCGGCGCTCTTCGAGGCAGGGACGGTCGCGCGGATGGCGGGACACCTGGAGGCGGTGCTGCAGGCAATGGTGGCGGACCCGGAGCGGCGTCTCTCCGAGGTCACGCTGCTGCGGGAATCCGAGCGCGCGCAGCTGCTGGAAGCCTCCCTCCCCGCGTTCGTCGAGCCGGCGGGGGAGTGCGTGCACGAGCTGCTCGCTCGGCAGGCGGCGCGCACCCCGGACGAGATAGCGGTCACCGCGGACGGAACCCTGACCTACGCGGAGCTGGAGCGCGGCGCGAACCGGCTGGCGCACTTTCTCCGCCGACGCGGCGTGGGTCCCGAAGTACGGGTGGGACTCTGCCTGGAGGGCGCCACCGAGATGCTGGTGAGCGTGCTGGGGGTGCTCAAGGCCGGCGGAGCCTAC
>JAFAYN010000407.1 GCA_019240375.1 Gemmatimonadota bacterium | reverse complement strand
AGTATCGTCCGGCTCCGGAGCGGCCCCACCAAACGAAAGAGCTATTGCTTAGGGGACGTGACCGCCTCCAGCCCCACCTCCTCCACGTACCACCGCCCTTCCGGCCCCCGCACCATCGTAAAAGGCACGTCTGTAGCCCGCCCGTTGTGCGTGATCCGCACCATGCTCCGCACCGCGGCCCCCACCCGCCCCGGCACCGGCTCCTCGCCGCGGATGGTGAACCCCTCGTTCTGGAGCACCGAGGCCATCGCGTACATCCGCCGCTCCACGTCGCCGGCCGGGTCGCGCTGCAGGACGGAGCCCTTGGTGGTGCCGAAGACCCTCCCCATCCCGGTGTAGTCCTTTTCCCCCGCCAGCCGCATGAAGCTCTCGGCCGCGGCGGCGGGAGCGGGCGCGCCAGTGGGGCCGCGGGCGCCGGCCACCGCCTGGCTGCACCCGGCGAGAAGGGCGAGGACGAGCGCGAAGAACGCGGAAACGCGGAAGCTGGACACGGGACCTCCTGGGAGGGACAAAAGGATGGGGCCGCCCCGGGTGGAGCGGCCCCGAATGCTAGGCGCCGTGCGGAAGGGTTGTCAAGCCGCGGATCAGTCCGCCACCTCCGCCAGGCTCCCGGCGCCGCGGAACACCAGGTGGTGCGAGCCGGGCTCGCTGTCCACCACGATGGTGTCCCCCTCCCGGAACTCGCCCTCCAGCACGCGGATGGCGAGCGGGTTCTGCACCAGGCGCTGGATCGCCCGCTTGAGCGGACGGGCGCCGTACGCGGGGTCGTACCCCTCGTCCGCGATGGCCTGCTTGGCGGCGTCGGTGACCTGCAGGTGCAGCTTCCGGTCGGACAGGAGCCGCTCCAGCTTGCGGAGCTGGATGTCCACGATGGTCTTCAGGTCGTCGGTCCCCAGCGGGCGGAAGACGATGATGTCGTCCACGCGGTTCAGGAACTCGGGCCGGAACCCGCGCCGCAGCTCGGCGAGCACCGCGGCCTCCACCCCGGCGCGCAGGTCGGGGTCGCGGAGCTGGGCCGCCTGCTCCAGGATCAGGTGGCTCCCGATGTTGGAGGTCATGATGATGACCGAGTTGCGGAAGCTCACCACCCGCCCCTGCGAGTCGGTCAGGCGCCCGTCGTCCAGGATCTGGAGGAGGACGTTGAACACGTCCGGGTGCGCCTTCTCGATCTCGTCGAACAGGACCACCGAGTACGGACGGCGGCGTACCGCCTCCGTGAGCTGCCCGCCCTCCTCGTAGCCGACGTACCCCGGCGGGGCGCCGATCAGCCGCGCAACGGCGTGCTTTTCCATGTACTCCGACATGTCGATGCGCACCATCGCCTCCTCGTTGTCGAAGAGGAACTCGGCCAGGGCGCGCGCCGTTTCCGTCTTCCCGACGCCGGTGGGTCCCAGGAAGATGAAGCTCCCGATGGGGCGGTTGGGGTCCTGCATCCCCGCCCGCGAGCGCCGCACCGCGTCGGCCACCGCCCGCGTGGCCTCGGGCTGCCCGATCACGCGCTGGTTGAGGTGCTCGTCCAGGTGCGCCAGGCGCTCCCGCTCGGACTGGAGCATCCGCGTGACCGGGATCCCCGTCCAGCGCGCCACCACCTCGGCGATGTCGTCGGCGTCCACCTCCTCCTTGAGGAACTTGGAGCTCTTCTGCAGCTCGGCCAGCCGCGCCTCGGCCGCCTGGAATTCCTTCTGCAGCGTGGGGATCTCGCCGTACTGGATCTCGGCGGCGCGGGTCAGGTCGCCCACCCGGGTGGCGCGGTCGGCCTCCACCTTGAGCTGATCGATCCGCTCCTTCTTGTCGCGCAGGTCGGTGATGACCTGCTTCTCGGACTGCCACTGCGCCTTCATCCCGGACGACTGCTCGCGCAGCTCGGCGATCTCCTGCTCCACCCGCTCGCGCCGCTCGCGCGACTCGGGATCGGTCTCACGGGAGAGCGCCTGCCGCTCGATCTCCAGCTGAACGATGCGGCGCTCCACCTCGTCGATCTCCTGCGGGAGCGAGTCGATCTCGATGCGCAGCCGCGACGCCGCCTCGTCG
>JAFAYN010000402.1 GCA_019240375.1 Gemmatimonadota bacterium | reverse complement strand
CTGACCGGCGAGATGATCGACGCGCAGGAGGCGTACCGGATCGGGCTCGCCAACAAGGTCGCCCCGCGCGGCGAGGCGCTGTCCACGGCGCGGGCGCTGATGGAGACCATCTTGCGCAACGGTCCCATCGCGGTGGGGCTCGCCATCGAGTGCGCCACCCGGGGGATGGAGATGTCGGTGGACGACGGGCTGGCGCTGGAATCCAACCTGTTCGGCCTGCTGGCGAGCACCGAGGACATGCGCGAGGGGATGAAGGCGTTCCTGGACAAGCGCCCCGCCGAGTTCAGGAACCGGTAGTCCGATGGTCCTCGACCCGGCGTCGGACTTCCTGATCGTCGCGACCCCGATGGGGACGCCGCTCCTGGCGGAGTACGACTCCGCCGGGGTGCGGGCGCTGCACTACTGGCGGCAGGGCGACCATCCCCCGGCACGGACGCGCGACGACGCCCCCCGCGGCGACGCGCTGGGCAGGGCGATCCTGGCGCAGCTCCGGGAGTACTTCGCCGGGCAGCGCCGGGAGTTCGACCTCCCCCTGGTGATCGAGGGGACGGAGTTCCGGCGCCGGGTTTGGGACGCTCTCCGGCGCATCCCCTACGGCGAGGTCCGCACCTACGGCGAGGTGGCGCGCGAGCTGGGAAACCCCAGTGCGACCCGTGCCATCGGCCAGGCCAACCGCGAGAACCGCTTCCCCATCGTCATTCCCTGCCACCGGGTGGTCGCCGCGGGCGGGATCGGCGGCTACGCCGGCTCCGAGAGCGGCACGGAGATCGACACCAAGCGCTGGCTCCTCCGCCACGAAGGAGGTTACAGGGGATAGGTCCCAGGTCACAGCCGCGCTGCTTTCCCGTGGCCGGCTGTCCCTCCTGTCCCCTGTAACCTGTCCCCTGCCGTTCCATGTACCTGTCCCGCCTCCGGCTCCAGAACTTCCGCAACTTCGACGAGCAGACGCTGGAGTTCCCTCCCGGCGGGGTCGCCGTGATCGGGGACAACGGGCAGGGAAAGACCAACCTGCTGGAAGCCATCTACTACCTGGAGATCTTCCGCTCCTTCCGCGGCGCTCCGGACGAGCAGCTGGTGCGCTTCGGAGAGGAGTTCTTCCGCGTGGAGGGGCGGATGCGCGCTGCCGACGGGACCGAGCGCGAGGTGGCGGCGGCCTTCGAGCGGCGCCGCCGGAAGAAGAAGGTGACGGTGGGCGGGGCGGAGCCGGAGCGGCTTGGCGACGCCATCGGCGGGGTGGGGGCGGTGATCTTCTCCCCCTCCGACGTGGAGATCGTGGCGGGGAGCCCGGCGGGGCGTCGGCGCTTCCTGGACATCGTCCTGTCGCTTGCGGTTCCGGGGTACCTGGCGGCGGTGCAGCGCTTCCGGCAGGTGCTCTTCCAGCGCAACGCCCTGCTGCGCCAGGGGATGCAGGCGGCGCTGGTGGCGGCGTGGAACGAGGGGCTGGTGAGCTGGGGGAGCCGGGTGGTCGCGGCGCGCGCCCGCTGGGCGGCGGAGGTGGCGGACAGCTTCGCCGAGCACTACGCCCGGGTTTCGGGAGGGCCGCGCGGGGTGCTGGCCTACGACCCCTCGTGCACCGGGTGGGAGGGGACGGCGGACGAGCCGGTGGAGGCGATCGCGGAGGCGTTCCGGCGCGAGCTGGAGCGGGTGGCGGAGCGGGAAACGCGGCGGGGGATGACGCTGGTGGGGCCGCACCGCGACGACCTGCGCTTCGAGATGGAGCGCGAGGGCGCTCCCCCGCTCGACCTGCGCACCTACGGCTCGGGCGGGCAGCAGCGCACCGCCGCGGTCGCGCTGCGCATGGTGGAGGCGGAAACGATCCGCGCCGTCCGCGGGCGCGACACGGTGATCCTGCTGGACGACGTGTTCGCGGAATTGGACCCGGGGCGCTCGCTGCGCATCATCGAGTGGATCGACGGGCAGGAGGGGGGGCAGGTGATCCTGACCTCGCCCAAGCCGAGCGACGTGGAGATCCACGGCGGGGCGCTCCCCCGCTGGTCGATGCGCGACGGGCGCCTGGCTCCGCTTTGAATCCCCCCCGCGCGGGGTTACATTCTTCCGGGCACGATCCCGATCTCCAGACCTCCCGAATCCCGTACGTGAGCCGTCCTCCCCGTCCTTCACGTCCCTCCACGCCCCCTCGCGGCGCGGGCCAGCCCCAGCTCGTCGGCGACGTCCTCGCCGGCTTCCTGTCCCGGAGTGGGCTGGAGGCCAAGGTGGAGGCCGCCGCGGCCGTGGAGGAGTGGGCCGAGACGGTGGGCCCGCAGATCGCCGCCGTCACCGAGCCGCTGCGGGTGTCGGAGGGGTCGCTCTTCGTGGCCGTCGCCACCTCGTCGTGGATGATGGAGCTGACGCTGATGAAGGGCGAGATCATGCGCCGCCTGAACGCGGGGAAAAAGGACGGAAAGATCCAGCACATCGTGTTCGTGATGGGGTCCTGATCCGCCCCTCGCAAACCCGCCTTCCGGCTGCGTTTTAAGCCCGGTTTCGGGGCACCTTCGCATCCGGGCGGGGTACAGGAGAGGTTCGGAAAAAAATGGCACAAACCCAGACAGCGGAGACTATGGCTTCGACCGCCGCAGCCCAGGAATACAACGCCGGGCAGATCCAGGTCCTCAAGGGGCTGGAGGCCGTTCGCAAGCGCCCCGGGATGTACATCGGCTCCACCGGGCCGCGCGGCCTGCACCACCTGGTGTACGAGGTGGTGGACAACTCCATCGACGAGGCGCTCGCCGGCTTCGCCGACCACGTGGACGTCACCATCCACCCGGACGACTCCATCACCGTCGTGGACAACGGACGCGGGATCCCCGTGGACATCCACCCGACGGAGGGTGTCCCGGCCGTGGAGCTGGCGCTGACGGTCCTGCACGCGGGCGGCAAGTTCGAGAACCAGGAGGGCGGCTCGTACAAGGTGTCCGGCGGCCTGCACGGCGTCGGCGTGTCGGTGGTGAACGCCCTCTCGGAGTGGACGCGCGTCACCGTGCGCCGCGACGGCAAGATCCACCAGATGGGGTTCGCACGCGGCGACAAGGCGCAGCCGCTGACGGTGATCGGCAAGGCGGACACCACCGGGACCACGGTGTCGTTCAAGCCCGACCCGGAGATCTTCCAGGAAACCACCTACTCGTTCGACACGCTCTCCAACCGCCTGCGCGAGCTGGCCTTCCTGAACAAGGGGGTGCGCATCACCCTCAAGGACGAGCGCAACCCCGAGGCGGAAACGGGCGAGCCGCGGCTGGAGGAGTACCACTACGAGGGGGGGCTGAGGGAGTTCGTCGAGTACCTGCGCGGGACGCGCAAGCCGCTCCACGCGGCCGTGGTCTACATCGAGGCGGCGCGCCCGGAGGCGGAGATCGAGATCGCCTTCCAGTACGACGACGGGTACAACGAGAACACCTTCACCTTCGTCAACAACATCAACACCCACGAGGGCGGCTCGCACCTCACCGGGTTCAAGGCGGCGCTGACGCGCACCATCAACGACTACGCCCGCAAGACCGGCCTGTTCAAGAAGGGCGGGCTGGAAGCACTCTCGGGCGACGACGTGCGCGAGGGGCTGACCTGCGTGATCTCCGTCAAGGTCAAGGAGCCGCAGTTCGAGGGGCAGACCAAGACCAAGCTGGGGAACAGCGAGGTCAAGGGCGCCGTCGAGAGCGTGGTCAACGAGAAGCTGTCCGAGTTCCTGGACGAGACGCCCGGTGTCGGCCGCG